>JALTZJ010000073.1 GCA_027046245.1 Acidilobaceae archaeon | reverse complement strand
GTTCTCGTCACAGGGGCCACGGGGGGCGTGGGCATCCATGGGATCCAGTATCTGGCTGGGGTGGTGGGGGCGAGGGTTTACGCCTATACTAGGAGGAGAAGCCTGGCCCCCCTACTGGAGGAGCTAGGCGCTACGCCGGTGCACAGCCTGGACTTCCACAGGAGCGAGGGCAAGGTGGACTATGTGTTCGAGCTGGTGGGGGCGGCTACGGTGAATGAGAGCCTCAGGGCCCTCAGGCCCCGGGGCACGCTAGTGCTCGTAGGTAACGTTGAGGGCAAGCCGGTGACGCTCGAGAGGCCCGCGATGATTGTTATGAGGGAGCTCAGGATAACGGGTAGCGCCGCCTACACGCTAGAGGAGTACAGGGAGGCTGTGAACCTGGTAGCAGGTAACAGGATAAAAGCCTACTATAAAGTCTACCCCCTAGAACAGGTAAACCAGGCCTACAGGGACTTACAGCAAGGCAAGATAACGGGCAGAGCCATACTAAAACCCTAATACATAGAATAGAAATAATATAATGAAGAAGTGAAGATGAGTTCAAAGTTGATATCCGCGCCCAGAGGATCTTCGAGCGAGTTACGATGTTTAGCCGTAGTAGCCATTTTTAGTTCTCGAGCTTCTCTTCTAGTGTTAATCTAATTGCTGTTGCAGTGTGGCCCTTTAACTTTTCTAACTCGAATATTATGTCTCTTTCCTTATTAAGCGAGGCTCCGTGCTCTACCCCGAATCGCCTGACGCCCGCTTGAGACAGATCTGTCAGTATAAGGAATAAGAACACTAACGGTTCGTTCTTGAAGTTCTGTATTGCATTCCTTATATGTACTTGTATTTCTTTAAGTATATTTTTTAATTCGTTGATTTCCTTAGGGCTGAGTTTGCGTCCCTCTGTGTGGCTCTTATCGTTTCGGGGGCAGTAGCGCTTGTTTATTTCTTCGAAGGTTTTTTCTAACGATTGGAATTCGTCCCTTAGGCTTCTTAGGGGGTAGTGTGATGTTGTTAGATATACGTCAGCAGAGTAGAGGCATGCTATTTTATCTGTACTGCAGAGATCCACGTTTAACTCCATTTCAAGCCTAGGCAGCGCTAGCTCGTCAATGATATTCTGCATTATGGCTGAGAGCCTCTCGCTTACATGCATGACGTTGTACTCTAAACTATCTGCAAGATCACATAGTTGATCTTGGTCGTTTTGTAGCTCCTCTTTGAGGTCTTCCTCTATTTCCTTGAATTTTTTTGTTTTAAATAGTGTCTCGGAGACGTCTATGGCGTCGATTAGCACTACTTGATGCGGGAATATGCTTGTACTCAGCTTGAACGCCATCCTCTTCCAGGGCTCTTCTCGCGGGCTAGCGGCGCTGACCATATAATAGAATAGTGTGGGCGACTCTGTGAAGAGCGGCGAGGAAGTCCTAGCGGCAAATGCAAGAGTTACTCCGCGACTAGACTTCAGTGTGACATCGTTTTTCAGGTAGCGTGCCATTCTTCTGCCTGGCCCCTCAAGGACCTTTCGAGAGAGGTCTAGCAGGGCCTCATCGTGCTCCATCATTATCGAAAGTATTAACTCGTTAACTATACTATAGGGGACCCCATAATACTCTAGCATCTCTATCATACGAGAGATACTATATACAGATCTAACCACTAGCGAGTCCACTAGCGCCTTACCCTTTTCATGGTAATACCCGTAAAGCTCGCTCCTCAACCTTTTAATCATTTTCTGTATGTTGTTAAAGCCCGGTCCTAGCTCGAGGAATTCGTAGAAGCCTCTTGCATCATCAGCACTCTTAATCTGAATGAAGTAATCTATTAGTTCTCTTTCGCATGTTACCAAATTATATATGCATTGTACTAGCAAGCAAACCTCAGAGGGGTTTTGATACTCGCCGCCTAGGTCATGTCTATTCTTTTGGCTTTCTTCACGGTTTTTTTGTTGGATTATGCAGCCGCTTACATTGTAACCCTTAATATTTAGGAAATCTCTTGGGACGAAGTCGAGTCTATCAGTGTTTATGTCGTCCATTAAGAATATACCTATATAGCTTACTACAATGAGTGTCTCGGCAATAGCGAACATAATATTAAATAAAATATTTTCTACTATTTCTTTAAGTGGCTTGTTTTTGTCGAGGAGCTTATTATTATTTAGCATTGTTTCTAGGTTTATTAGAACAGGCTGCATGTCCTTCTTGAGGTATTGCCTGTAAGCATCTTTCAGATATCCCTTATCCTCGCTTATGATTACTGCTACTGACCCTTTAATTGCAGCTGCAAGGAAGCGCTCTAGCACCCCAAGTTTATCTATGAAGCCTACTTGGCTTTCACCGTCGTTCTCGGTGATAAATTCCAAGGCTTTGATAATATATGTAAGTTCTTGTTTTCTAGTAGGGTCTAGTTTTTCGTCTCCGAGTTGACTTAAATAGTCGCGTTTGAGATCCTTTAACCTATCCTTAATGGTGTTTTTCATGTCTTTTGCTAAGGCGCTCCATAGGGGGTCAAGCTGGTTATTAGTCATAACAAGGTATACTCCTATGGTCGCATCGAGCTTCCGTATATCGAATAATCTTATAAGTGGCTGGTCTCCCCTCTCTATCAGGCTTCTCAGCCTATCTAAGGCTATCTTGTTTATGGAGTCAAGGGCGTGACTAAAGCCGCCGTGGCCTACATCGTGAATTAGCGTCGCGGTACCTACTATCTTGTTACCGCTATCTAATACAAGAGCTTCATATAATCTATTAAATATGTCACCCATGTACTTACTTACTATCGTATTCGTATTACTACTTTTATTACTATTAGTTTTATCTTCATGTGAACTTTGATCTTTGAGCCAGTACGTTTTGATGCTAGAATCGATAATTTCCAGTATTTTATCTTTTAGAACAATATCCTTTGTCATACATTTATACAGGTTAGTAGATAAATGGTATACTCCTAGTTGGTGGGCTAGCCTGGAGTGAGTAGCGCCGCTCCTCTTCAGCTGTGTGCTGCCGAGTTGCTTGATATTTCCTGTCCTCGTCAATAGCTTGATGAAGAATAGCTCCGAGATTGGATACTCTACTTTTATTGTGCCCCATAGGGGATCCTCGAATCTGAGCACAGGATCCTTTTCACTACTCTCCCTTTCCAGGTTGAGGGGGGTAGCGTTTGGGACTCCCCATATTGAGGGTCCGTAGATGAGGCCGGGCAGTACTCTTAGGAGTTCGTCAACGATGTCTGTGGGTAGCGAGGACTGGCTTAAATACCTGCTTTCGAAGCTGCTGCAGGCCGCGCCAATGCACAAATCGGCTCTCCTGTTTAAAAGTGCACTATGATCTTGACTGCTTCTTAAGTGTAAACCATAAAACGGCAAATATAAAAAGTAGCACTATTTAAACCCTCCCCTAGAGCCCCCAGGAGAAACCAAAACGGTGTAACATCGTAAACAATAATTATGCTCCTAAGTTTATCCTAATCCCTATAACAAGTAAAAGTCCTGCGAACTCCCGGGGGGATCCCTTTCTTGATGTCTCCATAGCTATGAAGTTATTTTAGCCAGGCTTGTATTCCTCCCCTAGCCGCTACTCTCCCGGCTAGCACCTTCTCCGGGTCTCCGTCGGGCAGGAGCCTTGAGAGTATCCTCGCTATGCCCTGGGCCTCCTCGAGCAGCTCCGGGGCCCTCCTCTGTAGTGCCTCCTCAGCGGCGGGCAGCTCCCCCAGCAGTGCGTGGTAGTAGAGGAGGTGGAGTGCGTCAATGCTGCTCCTGACCGCCGCCCTCTCGGCGCTCGCCACGAGGCCCCTCTCCCTGAGGAGCCTCTCAAGGCTCCTCCTATCCAGGCCCTCCGGGTAAAGGAGCTCGTAGAGCCTCTCCCCGCCCCCTCTAGCCTCCCTGAGCACCCTGCGGGCCAGGAGCGAGTCTAGCTCGGCGCCGGCACCGAGCTTCAAGAGGCCTATGCTGGGGCCGTCGAACCTTATCCTGCCCTCCCCCGCGAAGAGCACCCTCGTCACGAGGTAGAAGCGGCCGGGCCCGCTATCCACCCTGACACCGGCGACCCCCGAGAGGGCCTCTGCTATCGCGGTGACTGCAGCGTTATAAGCGAGGTCAGCCACGTCCCCCGCCGTGAGCCTCTTACTAGGCGATACTATGGAGCCGCACTGGGTAGCGACGGCCAGCGCCCTGGCGAGGGCGGCGAAGAGCATGTCAAGCCCGACACGGCCGGAATCCAGCAGAGCCTCGACAGCGCTCCTAGCAGCAGCCACAGCCGCCCGCCTAACACCCTCCTCAACACAAACACCCCCATCAGCAACGCGCTTACGCCAAACCACCACAATACTAGTATCAAGCCTAACCTTCCCACGACCAGTAACACGCTGCCCAGACTCAGTAACCAGGGGAACAGCACCAGTAACCTGGAGACCAGCAATCTCCCAGCCAGCCCGCAGCAGGGAAGCCCACGCACGCTTACTCGTATGATTATAATAAGTAACCAGCCGCCCACCCTCAACAAGGAGACCCGAAGCCCTGCGAAGAGCCGCACCAAGCCTCTCCTCAAACCACCTCTCAGCAGCCTCCCTACTAGCACCACCCAGACGCCCAGGATTCACACTAACCTCCCTACGAGCAAACTCCTCCCACTGAGTCCTAACCTCACGCCACCCACCACCAACCCGCCGGAAGAAGGCCTCCGGCAGAAACCTAGGCACAAGCCTCCCACCCTCAACGCCACTCAAAGCCCTCTTAAGCCAGACATAGTAGAAGTCGCTCAACTCACTATAAGGCACATCATCATAAAACGGCGGATCAGTAACAACAACATCGAAGCGATTACAATTTAAAGGAAGCATAGTAGCATCATTTAGTAATACATATGCATCGTTATTACTTGTATGATTAATTGTAAGCAGATAAGTTACGCTATCAATTATTTTAATTATGTTTTTAATAAAAGAACCCTGAGTCTGTAGAATATTAGTATGAACATTGGAAAGGGAAAGAATATTAGTGTCTCCGAAGTTCCACTGCATGGCGATTCCGCGCAGTGACAGCGCTTCTGCTATTTTTATACCCCAAGGGTTTGATGGGTCCACTCTCGTCATTATATTATTATAATTTGCTAGTCTTGCTAAACTTATTGATAAATATAATAATATTATATTTAAATAATCGTTTTCGTTGTTATATGAACTTAATATATATGTATAGTCTCTAATATTTCTAATATTTTTAATTATCTTTATTATGATAAGCGTTTGTCTTGGGTTGAATAGTTTGTACCATTTATCGAAACCGTAATGGTATAGGAGGCGTCTTGTTTCGTAGGGTGGTATTGGTTCTTTTGGTAGGTCTGGGTCGTTCCAGTATTGCCGTAGTTTTTCGGTGGCTTTCCAGAGTTTTTCGTTGTCTTCTCTTGTTGCTGGGTGGAATTCTATGTCTCCGTCTCTCGTTGTCTTGACTTTTACTAGGATTCTTGGTCTTGCTGGTGCTTGTCGCAGCTCTTCTAGGGTTATTTTGCCTTGTAGGTATTCTTCTATCATTTTGTTCCACTGTTTAATGGCCCATTTTGGTAGCCATTCTAGTCGTTCTCTTATTTTTGGGGGTGCTTGTTGCTTGCTTGTGTAGTGTTTTCCTGTTTCTGGGTCTATATAGCCTAGGGGTTTCGAGTCGTGTAGGCATATTGCGGTTTCGCTTCTAGGCTTTATGTTTGGCTCTGGTACTTGGTATGTTTTCCCGTTTATTGTTATTCTTGTGTTGCCTCCTTCTATCTTGGCGCCTGTTATTGTTTTTGTTTTTAACGTCTTGTTTAGGTCTACTACTTCTATTTCTATTTCGCCGTTGCGGTTGACGGGTTTCATGTAGGCTAGTCTCTTGTATCCCTTGCCGGTGTTGTCTTTGACTCTTGCTAGCCACCAGTTTCCTACGAGTGGCGTGTACTTGTTGTTCCAGGGGCATTTGACTTCCCATGTGCCTATGTAGATTGCCACGTCTGGGTCGTATAGCTCCTTTATGTCTGGGTCGTTGGCTAGCTGTTCTGTGAGCCACTTGGCTGCCCGGGCTAGGTCTACTAGGAGTGCTGGGGCCTCGTAGCCGTCTTGCAGGGGGCGTGCTAGGCCTTTCCTCGCTAGCTTCTCCAGGTCTAGGTATTCCTTGAGGCTGCGGGCCTCCTCTGGGGATACCTTCTCCTTTAGGTGGCCGTACTTGGCTGGGTACTCTAGTACTGCTTTCAGGAATACGTAAGCTACTGGGAGCAGCTCTACCGCTACGACTCTTTTCAGGCCGAGGCGTAGCGCCTCTAGGGGTATGCTTCCGAAGCCTGCGAAGGGGTCTAGTAGGCTCGCGTTCTTCAGTGTTTCCTCGTGCTCCCCTAGCAGCTCTATCCGGGGGTTTTCCCGGTGGGCCACCCTCTCGGAGAGGAGTCCCAGGGCTCTGGCGAGCCTGGCGAGGTCCACGTTCTCTGGGAGGAGGCTTGCCGCTACTACGAAGCGAGCTCCAGCGAGGGGCTTCCGGGTCCACCAGAAGACCATCTCCCAGTACTCGGGGCGGCCGCCTCCCTGCTTCTCGGACTCGCTGTGCAGGTTAACCAGGTCTACTATTGATATGTGGGTGCCGAGCTTCTTCCTCTTCTTGAGCCCTGGCGGGACGTGCCTCGCTAGGTTCTCAGCGTAGATCCTGTGGGACTCTATCAGCCTCTGGCTTGTCAAGGCCCCCAGCGGACCCCCCGCGGCGAAAGTACATGTGTTTCCTGGAAATTTTAAGGGGTGGGTGTAGGGCCGTAATGGGGCATTGGAGGGGAAGCGCTACAATAAACACTAGCTAATCGCTGTGCTCCCCCTCTCACCTTGCCGTCCAGGGGGTTGTCGGGGTCTTGGCGGTATTCGGTCATGCACGGCTCTGGAGTGACGTGTTCGATGAGAGGCTCGACTCCGAGGATCTGCAGGCGCCTGAGCTGGGCTACCTAGTCTCCAGGGACGAGGCTACCAGGCTCTACTGGGACTCGGGCGAGTTCTTCTCTAGGACTCTAGTGACTGAGCGTGTGCTAGAGCTTCTCAGGGGCCTCGTCGGGGCCCTCCGGGGGGAGGGTAGGCGGGTTTACGCCCTTTACAGCTTCTTCGGCGGCGGCAAGACCCACACCCTATTCACAGTGTATCACGCTGTGAGGAGCCCTGGGGATCTCCTGGGGGCTGTGGAGAGGTCTGCTGAGACGCTGCCGCCTGATAAGGCTGTCGCTCTCAGGAGGCTAGGCGAGGAGGTAGCCAGGGGTCTCGAGTCTCTGGGCGGCGTTGAGGTTGTCTTGGTCAGCGGTAAGTATGACAGCCTCTTCCCTGGCCCTTCCAAGCCCGTGAGCGTCGACGGGGTCACTGTTAGGACTCTCTGGGGCTACATAGCCGCTAGGCTCGGCAGGTATAGCGTCGTTGAGGGCGATGATAGGAGCGTGAGGGTCCCCGGGGTAGACACGCTCAGGGAGGTGTTCAGGGGAGTCAGGGCCCTCATACTGGTCGACGAGGTACTTGAGGGTGTGAAGTCCTATGCCGAGAGTGGGAGTGAGGATGACAGGCGCTACGCCAGCCAGCTAGTCTCCTTCATAGACAACATGCTCTCAGCCGTCTCCTCTGCGAGCGACTCGCAGGTGGCAGTGGTGGTCACGATACCCGGTGAGAGGGGCGAGGCCGGGTCGAGGCTCGAGGGTAGGTACGAGGCCGAGACTGTGAGGAGGCTAGCGGAGTCGCTACTCAGGGCCATAGAGCGGGCTGGCCCGGTGCCTGTGGAGCCGGTGGCGTCGAGCGAGTTCTGGAGGGTGGTGAAGAGGAGGCTCTTCGAGTGGGTGGACCAGGATTATGCTAGGGTCCTCTCGATGGAGCTTAGGAGCGTCTACGAGGACTGGAAGGGCCTCTTCGGCGAGGACGCCTCGAGGATAGCCAGGGAGGTGGAATACACCTACCCCCTCCACCCGCTCTTCGCAGAGACTCTGAGGGACATTGTGGAGAGGAACAGGGCACTCCAGAAGACTAGGAGCGCCCTGAGGATAGCCAGGATAGTTGCACGCAGCCTATACGAGAGGCACGAGAGGGGGGAGCTAGTAGAGGATATGATAATGCCGTGGCACATAGACCCCGTGGACAGCAGGATAGCAAGGATAATACTAAGCGGCTACGAGAACTACGCTGCAATAGTCGACAAGGACCTCAAGAGCGCCATAGAACGGGCGTTCCAGGGCGGCAGGAAGGAGCTAGCAAGGATAACGGCGGTGAGCGTGTTCATAAGCACCTACACCCTAGGCCTGGAAGCGCTGGGCCAGGCAGTGAAGCAGTACCCTACGAGGCAGCAGGTAGCGCTAATGGTTTACGAGCCCGGCATCTTCCAGGCCCGGGGCTGGTTCCCTAACGACATACAGGAGGTTCTAGATGAGCTGCCCAAGAACCTGTACCACATGTGGACGGACGGCGAGAAATACTGGTTCTGGTACCTGGCGAACGTCAACGAGGTGATAGAGAGGAGGGCGAGGGAGCTAGTCACGACACAGGCGCCGAAACTCCTAGAGGAGATAACAATCGATAAGAACAAGCAGTACCTCAAGGGCCTAATAGAGAAGCGCCTAAACCCGAGGCCCTCCCCTAGTAGAAAGAATCTCTTCAGCGGCACATATAGGAGCAAGCTCTTCAAGCCAGACGACGTGAAGACCTATGTAAGAGTCGGCCCGGGGGACGTGCCTGACGAGCCAAGGTACAGGCTAGTGATAGCCTGGGAGCCGCGGGAAGCCAGCTTCAAAGACATAGTAATCTACACGGTCAAGTCGGGGCAGCTAGCTCGCAGGAGATTCGCTAACACCATAGTAGTGTTGACTGTTTCGAGGAGCGAGATGAGGGATGCAGTTATAAGTGAGTACGCTAGGATAAAGGCGGCTGAGCAGGCGCTAGGCGAGGTGAAGAAGCTATACGAGGACGTGAAGCTGCCGCCCCAGGTGAGAAACGTAATAATAAACATACAGAGGAACATAATAGATTCCATCATAGACTATGCATACGATAGGCTACTTGCCCTGCTGCTCAACAGCTTTGACACAGTCTACTACCCTACGAGAAGCGACGTAACTGCTCCTCCCACGGCTGACGAGGCAACGGTGCCCTTCGGAGTCTCGGTGACTAACCTAGTAGAGAAGGTCGAGAGCATCCTGAAGGACAAGTATGCGGCGGGCACGGGCGGGTATCTAGGGGTGGGTAAGGTTGTACTCAGCCCTAACGAGATAAGCCTAGACTACTTCCTAGAGATCCTGAAGCTTATTGTGCCCGGCATTGAAAGGGAGTTCCGGAGGGTAGACGAGATCATCGTTGAATTCAAGGTTGACCCGCTAGCACCCATGGTACCAGACGAGGTACTAGTCGAGATAATATCTAACGCTGTCGTCAAAGGCATGCTCATCGCCAGGACCCCAGAGGGCAGTATCGTCTATCCGAGGATCGCTGAGGCTACAGGGCGTGACTGCAGGGAGCCCTCGGCGCCCGCTGGATTCAAGATAGGCATGGACCACCAGGTGATTCTGGCCTCCACCGTAGAGGGCGTTAGGAGCTTGCTGGAGTACCTGGAATCCCTCTCTGGCCAGGAGGAGCTGCCCGACGGCAGAGTGCGGGTCAGGTATGTCGAGGTCTTCTACGAGGGAGACAGGCTCGGCCTCGAGGAATTCAAGGAGGCCGCCCTTGTGGAGCCCTCTATCGTGGAGGGCGCACTGTTCTGCATCAGGGAGGAGGTGAGGGAGAGGGGCGTCAAGCTCTCCCCCGAGCGCAGAGCGGTGAAGAGTAGAGTAGGGGAGGAGAGCGTAATCAGGGTTAGAGTGGAGCCTATAGGCGTGGAGCCAGAGGGAGAGGCAAGGCTAGAAGTCCAAGCGCCCGAGGAGGTCTCGGTAGAGCCCCGGGAAGCCATTGTAAGGGTTGGAGGCGAGGCCCTCCTCAGGGTTAGGGCGGGGAAGCCGGGCGAGTACACCCTAACACTGCGGGTGTCAACGGCGGCGGGCTCCAGCGACGAGGCCACACTCACTCTCTCTGTGGAGGGCCTAGAGAAGATACTTGATTGCAGCGAGGCCGCCAGCCTGGGTGGCGATGCAGAGCTTCTCTGGGTCGAGGTCAGGGGGCCGTGGAGGAGCGTCGAGATAGGCATGGAGTACCTGGTGTCACGCCTGGGCCCTGGGGCCCGTGCAGTAGAGGCGGTGCTTGTAGAAGAGGAATCCGGGGTAGAGCTACGCCTCTCAAAGCCGCAGCCCGCGGACGCGGCGCTAGAGCTAGTGAAGGGCACCGCTTTAACCATAGACACGCTCATCAGGAGGGAGCCCAGGGTGGCATTCAAAGTTGAAGCGGGGAGCGATGTGAAGGTTGAGGATGTCAGGGACGCTATCGAGCAGCTAGTAGTGGCTCCAGGGCAGGGGGTAAGCTGCAGAGCCGCTGTTAAGCTGCGTAGGTAAGACTGTGGGGGTGGCTCCTGGGATTGGCTACGGGGGCTGAGGAGGCAGGGGACGGCGGCTCCCCGCTGTACCTTGTCAGGCTGCGCCGTGTGAAGGGGAGGCCTGTGCTCTTCTTCGAGGAGGTCGGCATTACTGTTGCGGCTGCCACGTTGAGGTGGGAGCACTGGCTTTGGCTCCTAGAGGAGTGGGGGTTTGAGAGGAAGGGCCGGAAGCTCTGGGCCACGTCTTCCAGCCGCTACTTCCTCTCGGCCTTGGCGTTCTACTCCGTCGCCCAGACGATGAGGCGCCCTGATAAGCTGGAGGAGTTGAAGTACGTAGTAGAGGAGCTTGATATAATGGAGCTGCGGTTCTGGGGGGCAGTGCTTAGGAGGGGCTACGAGGCCGCTGGGAGGCGGGGCCTCTACAGGCCCGCCAGGAGCTTCAAAGTGCTCTATGGATTGTCGAGGTGATCCTCCTCCTTGGGGTGCCGCGGCGCTGGCTGCATGCTCATCTACAGGGTCCTGGAGGACCTCCTACGCTGGCACCCACTCTACCTCTACGCGGCCGCCTCTGCCGGGAGAAGGGGGTTCAGGCCCTTCAAGCACCAGGCATCACTGGTTGCGGAGAACGCTGTGAGGCCCGTGGTTAGAGTGCTGGTGGGCGACGAGGTCGGGCTGGGGAAGACTATTCAGGCGGTCATGCTGCTGAGGATCCTCCAGGCCAGGATAGAGGCTCGCGGGGAGAAGCCTAGGTTCCTGATCCTGGTGCCCAGGGTTCTACTGGACCAGTGGGTCTCGGAGCTTAGGAGGGCTGGCGTCGCCGGTATAAAGGTGCTTGAGCGGGGCGTCGACGTGGAGGTGGCGGCATACCGGGGGGAGCCCGGGTACTATGTTGCGAGCCTGCAGCTCGTGAGGAGGAGGGAGCACGCCGACACCCTGGCCTCTATGCCATGGCACGCCGTCGTAGTTGACGAGGCTCATAACGTGGGGATAGGGGGCAGTAGCGTCACTCTCTCCTACAGGCTAGTATACAAGCTCACCAGGGAGCCGGATAGGAGTGTGATACTCCTCTCAGCCACTCCCCACAGGGGCAAGACCCTAGATTACATAGCAAGGCTCCTCCTACTAATCCCAGGAGACCCCTTAGAGGGGCTGAAGAGCCTGAAGCCCCTGAGGAGGCTGGTAAAGGAGCTGGATAGGCAGGACTTCTACACGGCCACCCACAGGTCGCTACTCTACAGGAGAACTAAGGAGATAGTCAACAGCCTCGAAGGAGTAGAAATCTTCAAGCCCGCCAGGGTATACGCCGTCCTGGTCGATGCGGGCCCGCGGGAGAGACAGTTCGAAGCAATACTCCTAGGCTTCCTCTCCAGGAAGATAGACGAGTGGGGTAGAGACCTCTGGACCCGGGGCAACCCGAAGGGCCTCCTACTCGCACTCCTCCTCAAGAGATCCGCTAGCAGCGCACACGCCGCCAGGAAGACCCTAGCAGCGATGCTGAAGAGCCTAGCCACTAGGAGCGGCGCAGCGGGGGAGGATGCCGTCAAAGCCCTTGAAACCCTATTCTCCCCTAGCCTCTACGAGCTAGAGAGGGACCCCGAGGAGCTTATAGCCGAGGCCCTCGAGTCCCTCACAGGCTTCCTGACGCCGAGGGACCTAGCGGAGCTGAGGGTGCTTGAGGGGCTAGCCAGGGAGATAGAGGAGGAGGGTGAATCAAAGCTCGGAGCGCTGGCGAGCCTGGTAGAGGCTAGGGTGGGCGAGGGCAAGAGGGTCGTGGTATTCACGGAGTACAGGGACACCCTCTACTACATCTACCCCAGGCTGAAGGAGAGGCTAGGGGGCTCCGCTAGGGTGGCGTGCGTGAGCGGCGCCGCCAAGGGAGAGTGCTCCAAGGAGAGGGTGGAGGCCGTCAAGAGGGGCCTAGAGGATGGCTCGATAGACGTGCTCCTAGCCACGGATGTGGCCTCCGAGGGCCTTAACCTCCAGGCGGCCAGCGTGCTAGTCAACTACGACATACCCTGGAGCCCGTTAAAGCTCGAGCAGCGTATGGGGCGTGTCTGGAGGATAGGCCAGGAGAGGGAAGTGGAAGTCTACAATCTCTTCAGGAATCTGCGCTCAGAGATGCTAATAGTCGACAAGCTCTACCTAAAGATACTAGCGATAAGAGAGGCTGTCGGCTCGCCCCCGCACCTCCTCGGAGGCAGCATGAGGCTCTACGCTGAAGGGGCATTCACCAGTATAGACAAGCTCTACAGAGGCGGCTTCCCGGGGGCCTCGGACGCAGTAGCTCAGGCCTTCGAGGAGCACGGCGAGCTCGCGCTAGCCCGAGCCATAATAAGGGGGGAGGAGAGGCTACTAGACGAGATAGCCAGAGCCATTCTAAGCAAGATAAACGCACTCAAAGAAGAGATATCGAGGAAGAGGATCTACCCATCGACGCCCGCGAAGGAGGAGGAGATAACACTAGAGCAGGCAGGCCTCCCACAAGAGCCCGGAGGCCTCGCAGACCCGCTAGTAAGGCAGGCAAGCAAGCTAGCAGAGCTACTAGGCTACAGGCCCCCAGGCGACATAGACTCCGCCCTGAGAATATTCAGGAGCGCAGCCGCAGTACTCAAAGCAGAGGCCTCCAGCAGGCCCCGCAGACTACTAGCAAGCGGCCTCAAAGGCCGCCTCTACATAATACCAGTAACCCTCCGCGCAGGAGAGAAGCTACTCTACAGAGAGCCAATAGGAGTCCTCCAAAAGGAGGGTCAGAGCCCGGAAGTGCTACGAGCACCCGAGCTCCTAGAGCTGCTCACAAGGCTGGCAAAGGAGGGCCTCATAGAGGCGCCCCCCGAAGACGGAGAAATAGAGGTGCCTAAAAAGGTAGAGCTAGTGGCGAGATCTAAGCTTCAAAAACTAGCAGGACGCTCACTGGAGAAGCTAGGCAACCTAGCAAAGAAGCTGGAAGCAGCTGGGCTAGAAGCAAGCCCTCCACGAGTAGAGACAGGAGTAGACCACGCTGACATCATCATAGTAGAGGGCCTGAACTCGCCCGCAACCCCGGGGGAGCTAGCAGCAGTCGAGTACGAGGACGAAGAAGCCATCGAGAAGAGGCTCAGCGTCGAGGAGAAAGCAGTAGAGATAGTGAAGATGTACGAGAGGGAAAGCGGAAGAGAGCCTATAGACGCTAGGCAAGGCAACCCATACGACATAGAATCCAGAGACCCAGTAACCGGCGAACTACTAAGATACATAGAGATAAAGAGCCACTCAGGCTACGACGCAACAATAGAGCTAACCAGGAACGAATACGAATTCGCCAAGCAACACCCAGACAAGTACTGGCTATACCTAGTCCTAGGCGTCGAGACAGCAAAACCCGTAATAATAGCAATACCGGACCCGGCAAGAAACATACAATTCCAAGAGGTAAGGAGAACCCTAGTAAGAGAAGAGGTAAGATACGTGGCCAAACTAGAAAACGCCTGGGACCAAGGAGGCGGAGAGACGAGCCCAGGCTAGCCACCACCATCAGGCTCCAAGTACTCGACCTCGACAGCCACGTAATCCCTAGACTTATCAATATACCCATACACAAGATACACCTTACCATTAACCCTAACCTTAAACCGTACCCTCTCACCCTCACCGCCAGAAAGCCTCTCAAGCTCCCCAGGATCCACCGACAAAGCCACACGCACCCCTAAAGACTCCAAAGACACCATAACAACGAGCCACCCCCAAGACAAGTACAGCAAGGTAATACGATAAGACAGTTAGCAGGGGGCTCGGCCGGGGCGCACAAGAATACAGTAAAGGAAGAAGGGATCCACACCGGCCCCCCAGCCACCCCTCCACAGCCCAAAGCGCCTCCCGGAGGGGCCCTGGGAGGCCTCGGCTATGCGGGCAACTCGCCACCGCCCCCCGGATGACTTAGGAGTCTATTAGGGATGCCATATAATAAAAAGGGATGCTATTTCTGGGCCGCGGGGCTCCAGGGTTTCCCCTTCTCCTGGTTTATCGTTTCCTTGCCAGTAGGGCCGCTATGTATTCGAGGGCTAGGAGGGCGTAGAGTAGGGTGTAGACTGGGTGCTCCTCTGCGGCTACGCTGTGGATTGTGAGGTAGGCGAAGGTCGCTGCTAGTGCCGCGTTTAGCGGGGGGCCTGTCATGGCCCTTAGTATCATTCCAGGGGCTTGGGTTTCCCTCTTCTGAGTGGCATTGCTCCCACGCGCCTCCGGGAAGAAAGAGCTACTGGTAGGGTGGCTCTCCTCCCCGTCTCTTTATGTGTGGTGAGGGCTTCTGGGGCTTGTACCATTATTATAGTTGTTGGGGGCGGGGTTTATTTTTCCTGGGTTTGTGGGGGGTGTTGTTGGGGTCTTGGTGTTGAGGGCTTTCCGGGGGGTGCCCCGGTTTGAGGCTGCTGTTCTGGCTTTGATAGTGTTGGGTGTGCTTGCAGCGCTTGTCTGGGCCACGCTCTTCGGCCCTAAGACTTTGACTGCTGAGGAGGCTTGCCTCCGCTATGTTCCTCCGGGTACTCCGGTGGAGCTTCCTAGGTGCCCTGGGAGCTTCGGCGTCTACGAGAATACCCTACGCTTCATGCGGGAGGAGTATGGTGTGCCTGGGGATCCCTATGTTGTTGACTCGTTCTGTAGGATAGTCGAGGCTCTCTCGGGGGTTCCTGCCTGTGCCCAGGGGCCCGCAGCTCTCCAGGAGGCTCTTCAGGGCTTCCAGGTAGAGGCCTCGATCATAGGGGGTACTGATAGCGTTTTCGTCGCGCTCCACGGCGAGAGTAGGGGTAGCAGCGGCGACAGGATCTACCTGTTCCTCTATGATGGCAGGAGGGCTGGAGGCACCTTCGAGCTGCTCTGCACCGGGGAGATGCTCAGGCTCTACCAGCCCACCACCTTCATAGGCGGCCCCCTCAGGATGAAGGACATAGACACAGGCCTCCTCGAGCTGCCCTTCTTCGGAGTAGTCCAGGACAGGAGCAACTTCGGAGAGGAGAGGCTACACCTAGTATTCCATCCCCAGAAGGGTAGCCCCCTGGCTGCCGCGGCTACGGCAGTCTTCGAGCCCCCATGGCACTGCAGGCTCGAAGCCAAGGACTGGGGAGTCACCTATGAGTTCCCAGTGGAGATGAAGCCTTGAGGGGGTCTAGGAGGCTAGACGACTACATCGGCTCCGGGGGCCGCCCCGGGGAGAGGAGGCGCCTCCCCACAACTACTAGACCCGGAGACGAGTGCCGGGGCCTCGGCGAGAGGCTTGAAGGGATAGAGGAGAGGCTCAAAGCCATAGAGGAGGCCCTCCACAGCTTAGAGGAGGCTGTGAAGAGCCTTTCAGGGGAAGTGGCGAGGCTCCGCAGGTCACAGCCCCAAGCAAGACACGGGGGAGGGGGGAGGAGCAGTGGAAGCCCCCTAAGAGAGCTACTCTCCCAGAGCAGGGGCCTCGTCATGGCGAGCGAGGCCAGGCAGAGGCTTAGAATGGGCCTCGAACGCCTCCTAGAGGAGGCCGACAGGCTAGGAGCGGTCACCCTCGAGGCGGGGGGAGACGTGGCCATAATGACCAGGGAAGCCTACCACAGATTCCTAAAGACCCTCGAGGCGGCTAAGACCAGCGACCCGGAGGAGGCGGCAGAGGCGATGGCAGAGTTCAAGAGGGTCTTCACAGCCCTAAGGAGGAGCGGCGAGGTATACTACGACGCCCGGAGGGGCCACTGGGTCCTATTAAGGAAGCCATAAAAAGGATGAGTCTTTATATCGTTGCTGAGAAGCATTCTATGCTTCAGGTGGGGCTAGCTCAGGGCATAGGCTATGGAGCCCCAGCCTAGATCGCCATGGCTCCCCACACCCTTGATTGCCAACTCTCTAAGCTTCTTCTCGAGGCAGCCACTGCTCCTAGCCTTCACGCGGATAATCGTGCCCGCTGGGACGACCAGGTGGGGCCTCCGAGGCCTGCCCTCAGCCACGCTCCACCCGGGGAAGTAGACTGAAAGGCTGAGCTCGCTCGTCTTAGGCACGTAGACGGCCTCACTGCTCTCAACGCAGTCATCGCTTGGGAGGAGCTTCTCCGCGAGGGCCGCAGCAGTGCTCTGATCTACCGGGTCGATAACCCCCTGTAGGGGCGAGTCACTCAGGAGCGCAGGGGTTATGAGTGCCACCATAGCCGTGTCCCCCCGACCCCTGCCAACGAGACCCCCGTATTCCTCCTCAGGCCCGCCATTCGTAGTCGCTATGGCTACGCCGCCCTCTCCCCCAAGCCTTCCGACCACGCGTGAACCCGGTAGCTCGATGCCCTCAGCGTATACTAGTATCTCGCCTCCACTCCAGTCCACCGCCTCGACACTGTACAAGTAACCCTCAAGAACGGTCTTGCTCATCCTGTTAAGCGCTATCCCCGTCCTAGTCAGCCTCCTAGGCCTCCAGCCTCTTTCAGCAGCCTCCCTAAACTCATTTCTAGCGGCTCTACCGAGTAAACAGCTACTTGCCGTGCGAGGCCCAGCAGCTATCCGTGCAAGACGCTCTAACAGGCCTAGAAGGTCTTCTAGCCATGCCAGGCTAGGCCCCCCAATATAGGCTGCTAGCCTGCCCTCGACGAGCGCTAACCCCGGCCTGATCAGGGACTGCTCCTCCTCTCCCCCTGCTAGCCGTGATAGACAACTGCGTACGTCGCCGTATTCATCGCTACTACTCGTCTGCGACGAGCCCCTCCACCCGCAGCCAACCCCCGCCAGGAACCCTGCTATAGTGGAGGGAAGCGGGTACGAGAGGCTCCCCCGCGAGACTCCTGGCCCGTGAACCCCCGGCTCCAAGGGGCTGGGCGCCCTGAAGTACCAGAGGGACGCCGGGGCAAAGCGTATCCACGACATTACCCGGTCTCACCTCCTCCAGCCTCTAGAGGGCCGATCTGAAGGCCTTGACAGCCGCCATAACGGCGATGAAAAGCTGCTGAGCAGCTTTGCCATTCAAGTCAACAGCGTAGCCCGAGGAGAGTGCTAGCCTGCCTGCCTCGCCGCCCGAGGCGGCGTAGAGTCTGAACAACTCGCTCCTCTGACTCAGCCCGGCTACTCTGGCCATGAAGTCCAGAAGCCTAGCTGCTTCAAGCCTCGCACCGGGAGTCATCAGGCCCTGAGCCCTCCCAGGGTTAATATTATATAGTATGTTGGAAAGGGTCCTAGCCCTATTTTCGTCGAGGCTCCGCTCTAGTATGCCTAGCGCTACCAGCTCGGCGTTACCCCCTAGACTGGCTATCAGCCAAAGACGCTTCACATTCTCCCTCACATCGAATACTAGGCTGCCTGGTAGCGGGGTCTCGCCGCTCCTAGCCCTTCCAGCTGCTAGCGAGAAGGCTCCGGCAGCTTCTAGGAGGCCAGCAACATTAGCTATGCTATCCACCTTTGGAGGCCAAGTAGGGGAAGTGTATTGTGGCAGTATCGCCACGCCTCCAGAGTCGGCCGCCACAAACAAAACATCCTTCTCCCTAATCACATCGGAAGGAGCCTCGACTAGCTCCGCCTCATCCTTAGACTCCTCAAGGAGTGTGCTCAGCTTGATCGCAGCCCACAGGGGATGCATGGAGTCAACGTAGAGTAGCGAGCCGCTCCTCCCATAGACCGTAAGGGCAGGCACAACATTAACGATATCGCCTCCACTGCACGCGCTGCTGAACCGTACCCTGTGGAAGCCTCTAACCGTCTCCTCCGCCTCCTCCGCAGCCCAGTAGGACCTGCGAAGCCTCAACGCAGCATGCAGAGCCACGGGGTCGGCAAGCTCTATCACCTTGTTGTTCTCCACAGCGATACTTCTCCACCTGGCAGGAGGCAGTATCGCCAGCACATCATCGCCGCCGGCATAGACTAGGAAACCTTCGCTACACTCTATGATCTTTCTATCCTTCAGGGCCTGCGCGGCGAGGGCTCTAGATACGGAGAAGTGGTAGCTAGGCGTAGGCGGCACACTCAAGCCCTCCACGTTGTAGTCCTTAAGTGCATCCTCCAGCAGCTTCACGGCCTCTCCAACCTTCTCTGCAAGTAGACACTCCGACTCTTGCTCCCCTATGTTAGAAGCGGCCCTCACGTATTCCTCCGGCTTTAGGCCTAGGCGCCCCTTGAGTATCCGGCTTCCCATGAAGTCGCCGTCTAGCTTCAGGAGGGCATACTTCCTCCTAATCCTCCATGCAGTCGATAGTTCCCGCTTTATCTCCTTGGCTTCCTCGCTGCTGCATAGCTTGCCGGCTAGCCTTTCGAGGCTCTTCGTCGCATTCTCGTAATGGGCGGCCTCAAGCACTATACCCTCTAAACTCATAACCTCTTCTTCGCTTACATCAGCCTCACCGGCTATTCTTCGCCTCTCCTCGTTAGCGAGGAACGTGTTAGGAGCTAGCCAGGGGCTTCTTAGCTCCTTTTGATCCCATATTGACTCCTCGAAGGAGCGTTTATCTCTAGCGTAGCACTTAGCCAGCGTCTCCACTGCGTGGACTAGGTTCTCTTTTCCTAGCTGAGTCCTGGCAGTGTATACATCGACGCTGCCGGGTAGCAGCCTTCTCCGGGCTCTCCCCTTGTCGAGGCCCGGGAAGGGCGAGTAGGCTCCACTGCCTCCTCTAGAGTCGAGCATTATCCATTTGAAGAGCCTCTTAGCGAGGCAATAGGGGCAGAGCCTCTCGTCCCTCACCTCGCCCAGCAGCCTACTACTGCTCCCCGCTAGTTCCCTGCCGAGTACTTCTCCGTCTATGACTGCCGCAGCCTTGCCGCAAACGGTGCATAGAAGCCTCTCGACCTTGTACCGCTTTTCTTCTTCACCACCATTCTTCCGCCTTACTCGTTTAGCGTAGACGATCCTAGCGTAATCCAGGTATTCCTTAGTAGCGAAGCGGGCCGGAACAGCTATGTACCTCTCAGACTCAGCGTCTGCGGCGAGCTTCATTAACGCTACAGGATAGTAAGCTGCCTCCACGAACTCATCCTTACTCAGAACACTTTCAATGCCGCCGGTTGTGGCTCTATCGTAGATCTCCTCCGCAGCCCTCACGGCTTGCTCTATACGAACGGTTATGATCCTCTGGGCGAGTGGAGGCGGTAGCTTCTCCACTGCATCCAAGGCTTCGCATACGATTCCCTCAGAGTGGTTTCCTATCTTCCTGCATTCATCTTCGAGAACAGCTCTAACTTCATGCATGACATCTTTCCATGCAGACTCGTAGCCGCTCCTCACTAGCTTCTTTACATTGTTGCATGCATAGCCTGGAAGAGCTATAGTTAGCCTCGTGGGTAGCGTTGGATCGACGGGGAACCCGTAAGGCAGGTTTAGAAGCGACTCTAGATTATTCCTTATATTGTTGTTGCCGCCTAGCCTGAGCCGCGAGATTAGCCAGGCAGCATAGAAGGGGTTAAGCCTCGCCGGGGGCTGGACAAGCACCCCGGGCCCGTACTGCTCCACTAGGCTCTCCACGCTCTTCCAGGCGAGGAGGCTCGCAATGTAGCTAGCCGCCCAGAAATCCCTGAGCCTCCTCGACTCAGAGATCCACTCCTGCACGCCCGCCAAGTCTACAACGGCTATGCAGCCCTCGCCCCCGACTTCGCCGCTCCAGAACATGGTTGCCAGGGCGGCGTTCACGTGGTCAAACACTGTGTGCGTTGGTATCCTCGTGTCAGCCGGAGGAATGTACTCGGCGCCAGCCACGCGATACCAGAGAGGCTCAAGCAGGGCGAAGGCCGTATGTAGAAGCGCCCTGCAGCTATCCTCTTTAGCCCACTCAGAAGACTCTATAATATCGGCAATCATAGAGACATACCTGGCTATGAAATCAACAATCCTACCGGCAGGGATCTCGCGTGGAACGGAAACACGGATCTTGGGGTTGAAGGGGTTCGCTAGCCTGAGACCGCCGGGGCCGGTAGGCAGGCTCCCCCCATGCTCAGCCTTATATTTCTGTTCGACGTGGTAGAGGAAAAGCCTGTCAAGGGCTGACGCCAGCCTGTCAGCCTTCCTGAGAGGCGAGTACTTGTCGAGTACAAGCTTCTCAGCAGCTCTAGCGCATGAAGCGGCGGTATCAAGGCCTTTGGCTTCAAGCTCCGCCGCAAGCACCCTCAACACGAGGGCGCCTTGCAGTTCGTGACTCTCAAGGCTATCCCTGCGACTACCCCTGTACCTGGTGTACTCCTGGATAGCTGATTCCGCAGCCTCCCTAGCCTTACGGCTAAGCCTCTCACTGCCCGCCAGCTTCTCCGCTATACAAGCCCAGTACTCTCTGCCTTCACATCCTCTAAGTCTCCCTACACCTATACCCCAAGGCTTCCAAGGCGGATCATGAAATAATACGGCGAGACCAAGGACACCATAATAATCTAGAGGGTCCCCAGGCACGAAACCTCACCCCACTACCTACAGCCAATCTTCATCGAGTCGGGCTCCAACATGAAGACACCGTAGCCCTTCCCTGTGCGGGCCCCGACTCCGCTTAGAAGAGCTGCTCCTAGAAGAGCCGCTAGAGCCCCCATACCCTGAGCCTCAACACCAATACTCCTAAGAGCTTCAGAAAGCCTCTTCAGAACATCCTCCGAGCACCTATGAGCAATGATGAACCGGAACTTCACACCAGGAGCTATAGAAACGTGAACCACGGGTATAGGCTGAGCCTCGATCTCGCTCTCCTTAACATTTCCACCTTCATAGTAGTGGGGCGTAATCACGTCTAGATCCAGTAGACCATTTGGGGCCTCCACTGGGTAGGCGTCAAACACCTCCAAGCAGCCAGCAAACTTCCTCCGAGAATTCTTCTCGGAACCAAACAAGTAGCTAACAAGGTCGCCGTCACCTAGCAAAGCCTCGGCAGAAGCCCTCATAGCCCCCTTTAGACTAGAACCCGGAATATATGGGAGATCGAACATGTAATCCCAAGCTAAGCCGACCTCAAAGACCGTCCTCAAGACACCGCTCGAGCTGCCCACGAGAAACCTAGAACCTTCTACGGTTTTCGCATCAACGACAATAATTCCTGCAGCCTGCGACTCGCTCGACTCTTTCAGACTATCTCTCCACGTTCTACACAACCACTTTTCAATATAATTCAGATGACACTCAACAATCACCTTTAAGTATTCGTTAATATTACTATACATTGTAATTAGAGTTAACGCTACATTCTTAGCCAATTCCTCTTTCTTTTTCTTAACAGAGCTTTTAAAATCCTTATGATTGTCGTGAAACGTGCTCATGTGCTTCAAAATTTTAAAAGCAAACTCGTCATTAATAACTTTAATTATTGTTTTATTTTTGTACATGTTCTCGCAGCTGGACATTACTTACTCACCCACTATAATTACTCGAACTTTTAAGGCAAACTAACATAAAATTAAACGCTGCCTTTAATGCTTCTTTTATCAACTCCTCAGGGTTATACACATACCTATATCGCAGCTTACCGTCTTCATATATGCATATACCTCCACGCTCTTTGAGGTCCTTTTCCCAACTGCAAGGATCAATTATAACATTCTTATTAGTTTTTTTAGCAAGCTTCAATATGGAAACGTAATGGAAGTCGCTAAACTTTATTTTACACTTAAATTTCCTTGATTTCTTTCTATACGATTTGAATTCTTTCTCACTATAGACGTAAAGGGCATACCTGCCTACGTGGTAAAGTAATTCTAATTCTTTGTCTTTCGCCGGCAAGCCGCTAATAATTTTTATGAAATCTTTTGAATTATACGTTATAATAGCTACAGGCACGTAGTCATTAAATGGCGGTAGAGGGAAGATATGTATAGAACTTAGTCTTCTTCCTGCTTTACCCAATTTTTGTTTACTTAACATTCTGGGGCTCTGGGTGCTGCAAAACATTTCCTCCGTGTTGTCATCGGTCTCTTGATTAATTTTTATTTTTGTTTTAATATTTGCTGGATTAATTAAAATGTAACCGCCCGACTCTTGAAGTCTAGGCAGGCCTAGAGGCCACGTATGAAGGCATGCTCCCGATTTAGGAACCATTACATCTCTGCACTCTGGGTCAACGCTTTTTATTTTAGTCCTACTAAAGTTAGCAATGTCTTTCCAGCAGCTCTTAGTACTAGCAAATCCTATTTTATTAATAATTTTGTATATATTATTTGTCTTTAGGTTTATTACGGTACTTAAACTCTCGTCAATTATTGGAGTGTAACCGCTACTTTCCCTTAGTTCTTTTAATTTTTCGTCGTCTACTAACTTTAGAAGTAACTCACCTATATTCTTATATATATTAATTATTGAGTCTTTTATTAGTAATGCAATTTCTTGATTTAAGTGTTCTTTTCGGGCTTCTGTTAACACTCTCCATCTATCGCATTTCACAGAGTTAATAATTTCCTTGACTATATTATCTTTATTATTGTCTTTAAATGCTAAATATTTCTCTTCCTCTATGCAGAACCTGCCGAAGCCTCTAGTAACCATCGATCCTAACCCGGCAAGGAGAGGAGTAGCCGCTAATAGTGCGGTAGCAGCTTTTACCCTAGGATCGTTTTTATCCCAAATTCTAGAATAAATTATTAACTTAAACCTTACATGTTTGGGAGGCAGGGGCATCTTACTAACTATCTCTTTTGGTTCATTTTTGTTAATTAATGCTAGCTTTATTCTAGTATTTTTTAGCATAATTCTGTATGGCTGGTCACTGCTGTACAAAGCAATTGACTGGATAATTGCCTTTTTAGGATCATCTTTATTTTTATATATAATTTCTTGCGCATTTCTATAAGCTTTGTCTAAAAGACTTATTAGTTCGGATTTGTTTAGCGGTTTTACTATTGCTCTTACAGGGGAAGATGCACTTGTTGACCCTAAGACTTCTCCTATTGGAACTTCAGCAAGCTTCATATCTATATTCTTGCCGAGTGCCGTGGCTACAGCTATTCTGCCTAGCCAGCGGGCCCTGCCTATGAGCCCTTTGGCGTCGGGGAGGCAGACGTCTATTACTCTGTTATCCTTGACTAATATAGTAGCGTTCTCGGCGCAGCCTCCGGCCCAGGGGGTGTAAGCCTTGTATGTTGCCTCGAATATAAGTGTATTCTTATCAATGACCTTTTTGAGCGAATTTATGAGTGATTTGGGGTCTGGGTGTCCGCTGCCTGCTGACATGGCTTTCCACACTCACTCTCAGGCTTTTTCCACGAAGGCTTCGACGTACTTCTTGAACTCCTGCATGACGATGAGTATTAGGGATTCTAGTAATAGTAGCTCTCGGCTTTTGAACTGGCTCGTAAGGCACTTGGAGAGCCATATAGCGACAGGGCCTTGCTGCTGGCACTTCCCGGTATCCGCTAGTACCCTGGCTATGAGGCCGGCCATGACAGCGTAGCCGCTCTTAATGGAGTCGGAAGAGAGTTCCTTATAGTTGCCCTGCTGGCCCCCTAGGACTTGAAACGCTTGGTCCACTGCTTTGAGGTCCTCGGTTTTGGCGAGAGCGAATGCCGTTACTGGGAGGAGGCCTGCCTGGGCTAGTAGGGAGGGAAACTGGCGTGCCCTTGTGTAGAGGCCTGGGGCCTCTAGCCTGCAATTCTCCTTAACGTTGACGTTTGATAATTTGAGGGCTTCGTAGAGGTTGATGGCGTAGCGGGCCGCGGCCTCCACGGGGTCGTAGGCCTGGGCTACCATAAATAGCTCACCTCTTAAGTGAGGGGTTTGAATACTATGAGGCCCTTGCCCACGGTCTCTTTGCCGCCTACGAATACCGGGAGTCCCTGCTGTAGGCCTAGCTTGTTGAGGGCCTTGTCTAGGCAGTCCTCGGGGCTGCTGCAATGGTTGCACTTCTTGCAGAACTCGTTGGTGTATCCGGTGGCTATGATTGCTGAGACGAAGATCGTGCCCTGGGGTATGTACTCCTCGGTCCAGAGGCCTCCAAGCTCTACTGTTTTAGTCCTCTTGTCTAGCCTGACTCTCGTTACTCTGAGGAGAGCTCTCTCTACTACCTTTGACGCCAGCGAATCATCTAGAATCACAAGCCTCTCTTTGAGGTTCAGAGCCAGAGGGTGGATCTCTCTGAGGGTGCTTGCCAGGCCATCGAGTATGTTGGCATCGCCATCTATTGGTGCCGGCTTTAATTCCACGGGGCTCGTGAAAATATATACTTTGTTGTTAATATTTACGCCCGCGGCTTCGCTCGGAGCTTGGGAGAGTTTTGTGAAGAGCTTTGCGTAGTCCGAGCCCCCGACAGCCGAGAAGATTGCTGCGGCTCTAGCTAGGAGGCTCTTTGGCGCTACGTATACGAAGCCTTGGTCTGCGCTTGCTACGGGGAAGGCTATGGGGACTAGGTCTAGGACCGTTATGACGCCTGAGCCTTTAGGGCCCTCGCCTGCTTCGCCTCCGAATAGGCAGCAGCATAGAGAGCCTTTGATACAGATTTTCTTTTCATCAAAGCATTTTATTGTACCGTTACTCAAGTCGGCCTGCTCTATCCTAGCGCACCTCGTCTTTAGTGCCCCCTTTACGCTTGATGCCGGTACGAGGGGGTAGCCCATGGAGTCTTTCACTACGGGCAGGTCTACTATGCCGGGTGAGCGGCCGGCTCCAGGGTGGAGGTGGGTTACCGCTACTCCTAGGAGGGCCTTGCCGGTTAGGACTCCCTGGCTCTGGCCCTGCTGGGCTTGAGCCGGCAACAAGTACACCAGTATATAAGGGGTGGTTGCGTGGTTGCTCTTTTTAAGATGGGATATGCTCTGGTTCTAGGTTGCCTGGGAGCTTGTTTATGTGTGATCGCCTCAGGGTTTCCTCGCTAATCTATTGCTATGCTTTTATAGGTGGCTGGTGTGGAGGGGCTTGTTTCTCGGTTCTCCTCGTGCTGCTATGGTAATGGTATTTTATAGGTGTGGCGCTGCCTGGGTTCGCTTTCTGGGTTTGATGGGTCTTGCCTGTGCCTGTGGATAGTTTGAGGAGGGCTGTGCGCTTCGAGGACGGTTCCCTCGTGTTTGAGGTCGTGGTTAAGCCTGAGGCCGGGGTTGACAGGCTCCTCCTCGTGGAGGGCGATCTAGTATTCGAGACCGTGGAGCCCGGGGTCCGGGGTAGGCCTGAGGCTGCCTTGAAGAGGCTCCTAGCGAGGATCCTCAATGTTAACCCTGGCATGGTTGAGGTTGAGGCTCTGAGGGGCTCGTCTAGGAGGACCGTTAGGGTTTCACTGGGTGGCGGCGACCCGGAGGAGGCCCTTGAGAGGCTCGCTGGGGCTGTGGAGCCGGGTGTTTAACGCTAGTGAAAATAAGGGCCGTGGGGTCCTGTGGAGGGTTATTCATTAATTTATAATAGTGGGGGCCTGGACGGGAGGAGGGGGAGTGACTGGGGCCTTGGAGTCGGATTCCCGTAGGCTGCTCGAGGCTCTCGTAGTCAGGGTCGTCCTCGACGGCGCGGATTCTCGTAGGGCTGTGGTTGAGAGGCTTAGGAGCCTCGACCCGAGGGAGGTCGAGGACGCCATAGACAGGCTCCTAGCTGAGGGGGCCCTCAGGGAGGTCGAGGAGGGCAGGATTTTCAGGAGGAAGAAGCTTGTTGCCACCCGGAAGGGTCTTGAGAGGCTCGCCGAGGCTAGGAGGCTCCTAGAGGAGGCCCGCAGGGGCAGGATAACGCTCGACGTAGACCCAGCTATACTTGCGCTCGCCCTCACAATGCTACTGGGGACTCTCTTGGTGGGCGAGGCCATGGAGGCTTACGCTGCTGAGGAGGACTACGAGGAGGACGAGTGGAGCGGTGAAGATGAGGAGATAGACGCTATAGACCTCGACCTAGGAATATAAATGGGGGAAGAGCGGGCAGCCCCCATAATATATACCCTTGTATATACGCTGCGGGGTTCCCTCACTGGCAGTGTGTATAGGGGCTATGGGGTGGCTCCCGGCTTGTCTAGGCCCGTGTTTGCCGCTGCTAACAGGATCAGGGCTTCTAGTCCCGGGGCTCTCGAGAGGGTTGTCGAGGCCTTCAGGGGAAGGGCTGGAAGGATAGAGGAGCAGCCCGGCTTCCTGGGGCTCCTGGTTCTGGCTGACAGGGGTAAGGGGGAGGTCCTAGTGTTGAGCCTGTGGGAGTCTAGGGAGGCGTTTAGGGCTTGGGTGGAGAGTGACGCTTTCAGGGAGGCTCATGAGAGGGCTAGGGCTAGGAGGCTCGAGGGTGTTGAGAGTGAGGGGTACGAGTACGAGGTGGTGGAGGCCTCGGGCCCCCTCTTCAGCGGCGAAAAGTGATGCGGCGGGGCTAGGCTAGCCTCTCCCTTGTTCTTATCCTATACGCCCTTGCTACGGGTAACACGAATATCCTGCCGTCTCCCGGGTTGCCCGTCCATGCGGCCTCCATTATTGCCTGGACAACTTCATCCACCTTTTCATCGTCTATGAATACTTCTATCTTAATCCTGGGTAGTAGGTCTACCTTGACTATTTGCCCCCTGTACTCGAGCTCTATGCCTGCCTCCTCGCCGCGGCCCCTCACCTGGCAGACGGTCATGCCCGTGAAGCCCCTCTCCTCGAGGGCCTTCTTAACGTGTTCCAGCCTCTCCTGCCTTATGATAGCCTCCACCTTCATCAAGGCCCATCCACCCCCGTTTCCCCGGATCCTCACTCTGTCCAGGCGTAGGCCTCTTCTCCGTGCTGGCTCACGTCTAGGCCCACGTACTCCTCTTCCTCTCTCACCCTCAGGCCCACCACCGCCTCTACAGCCTTCGCCAGTAGATAGCTCGCCGCGAAGGCGTACACCACTACCACCACAGTGCTTATCAGCTGAGCCATGATAGTCGGGACGCCGCCCCAGAGGAGGCCCGGCTGCCCTGCTAGGGCCTCGCTAGCGAATACCCCCGTGATTAGGGAGCCCGCCACGCCTGCAACCCCGTGGACCGCCCAGGCGTCGAGGCTCTCGTCAATACCGCTCCTAAGCCTCCAGGCTAGAGCGTAGTAGCTGGCTACAGCCGCTAGGACGCCTATAGGTATGGAGGCCCAGGGCTCGACGTAGCCGGCCGCAGGGGTTATCGCTACGAGGCCCGCGAGGGCGCCGCTGGCCATGCCCACGCTGCTAGGCCTCCCGCGGAGCCACGACACTAGGCCCCAAGCCAGGGCGCCGCTAGCAGCGGCTAGGTGGGTAGAGAGGAGGGCGCTCCCGGCTACCCCGTCTGCTGCCAGTGCGCTTCCAGCGTTGAAGCCGAACCAGCCGAACCAGAGGAGGCCAGCGCCTAGGAGAGTCATCGGTATGCTGTGGGGCGGGAAGCCCCTGCCGTCGAGCCCCCTCCTGGGCCCTATAACTAGTGCAATTGCTAGTGCGCTGAAGCCGCTGGCGGCGTGCACCACCAGGCCTCCGGCGAAGTCTAGGGGTGAGGCCCCTGTCAGGCTCGAGACCATGCTGTCTAGCCAGCCACCGCCCCAGACCCAGTGGGCTACAGGCTGGTAGACTATTATGGCCCATAGGAGGGCGAAGACTGTGAAGCCAGTCAGGCTGGCTCTCTCGGCGAATGGGCTAGTAAGTATCGCTAGGGTTACGGCGGCGAATGCTAGCTGGAACGCCACGTATAGGGCGCTAGGCACCCCTGTCCCGGGGAAGGGCTCTAGGCCGACGCCCCTGAGGAGGGCATAGTCGAGGCCCCCCACTAGCCCTCCTAGAACGCTGGGGGCGAAGGCGAGGCTGAACCCCATCACCGCCCACTCAACACTCACGACACTCATAGCAGCGAGGCTCAACGCTATCATGTTGACCACGTTCTTCCTCCTGACAAGGCCGCCGTAGAATAGTGCCACGCCGAACACCATGAGAACGACGAGGGAGGTAGCCGCTAGTACCCACGCTGTAGCAGCGGGATCCAAGGTTTCCTCCGCCAAGACCCTGGAACCACCTCCAAGCCCCAGAGATACGCACACGGAACCCAGAGCTACAAGAGTAACCTTCATTTAAGCTTTGCTGCCAACCGCACATATAGATACTTAACGAAACCCCAAAGATACATATGGAACCGCCCCTAGAGGCCCCTCGAGAGACGGGAAGAGAGGGAACCAAATCACTATGAACCCCTGGCCCTCCTTGCCTAGCTGGGAAGTGGGAGGGGAAGCCGGAGCCTTGGCTGCAGAGGAGCCCCTACTCGAGGACATGTACCTTATGAGCATCAGGCCGAAGTACGCGAGGGACATAATATCGGGAAGGAAACGCTTCGAGCTACGCAAGCTCTCGGGCGTGCCGCCGATAGAGGAGGGAGCAGTGATAATCATGTATGTGAGCGGTGACGTGAAGAGCATAGTAGGGGAGTTCAGGGCAGCGAGGGTCATACGAGGCACCCCGGAACTGATATGGGGAGTAGCTCGCAGACCGGGCACCGGCATAGGAGATGATGCATGGCAGTACATCAGGGGCGCCAAGCGAGCCATGGCTATAGAGGTCGGAGAGCGCTACGTCTACAAGAGGAGGATAACCCTAGAGGAGATACGCAGGGTAATCCCCGGATGGCAGCCCCCATTCAGCTACCGCAGGATAGGGGAGGGAGAGCCGCTCTACGAGCTGGTACTAAGGAGGCTCAGGGAGGGTATGAGGCGGGCAGAGCCCGGTGAGAGGCCCTTCTAAGAAGCCGTTTCTATACCAGGAGGAAGAACGGGCTCTCGCGGAGGCGGTCACGAGCCCCACTAGTGAAGCCTGCATGCATCCTGCTCTTAAGGCCTCCAGGCATTAGCGTGGCAGGCCCCCTAATACTCATTGTGGCCTCCCCGTGCTCCCGGTGCCAAGCTGTTATCCTCTGAGGCCTCGGCAGCACTATCACGTAGTTGCTCCAGTCCATTGCGAACACTGAGAGTAGGGGCTCGACTATGCTCGCGGGCATGGACTTATTCCTGGTTATGTCCTGCTCAATCTCGTTCAATTTCAGGCTCAAGAAGATGTCGGTTAAGTCCTCGAGAGCTTCTACTATCCTTGAGGCTCCGTGGGCTAGCACCGCTAACCCGGAGCTAACCACTATTGCCTCCTCGGCCTCTATGAAGTGGTTGCCAAGCTCTATTGCTACCCTGCCCGGTTCCCGGATCTCAAAGGCCGTCCCAGTGGTGGAGCCCTTCTGGGCTGCATAGGCTGCGGCCGCGGCCTTCACGCTCCTGTCTGGTACATGGAGCAGCACGGGTTGCTCCTTCTCTAGCGTCATGCGGAGGCTCAGGTCCAGGTTGGGCACTGAGCGTAGTGCGAGATAGAAGCAGTCTGGGGAGCCGGTTAGCTTCTCCCATCTACTCATCCTGCAAGACCTGTAATCCCGCGGTGTTTCGAGCTGCGCATCTACCAGTCTCTCCACGGGATAAAGCTGGAGATCGCGCCAGCCTTCAGCTACTCTATCAGGCATCGATGCTAGGTATAGCTT
Source organism: Acidilobaceae archaeon (assembly GCA_027046245.1). Lineage (GTDB taxonomy): Archaea > Thermoproteota > Thermoprotei_A > Sulfolobales > Acidilobaceae > Aeropyrum. The sequence goes on along the minus strand of JALTZJ010000073.1, from coordinate 817 downwards.
CAGAGCCTTTGGGGCCCCATGAGAGGAGAGCCACTCCTCTAGAACCCTCTCGCCAGCCGTGTCAAGCAAGTCCACATCTATGGGGGCAAGGGCCCTGGAGGCCTCTCTAAGGGCTTCTAGAGCCTCTGATATCCCCTCTCGGGCGAGCCTGTTCATGGCCTCGTAGTGAGCGGCGGCTTCCAGGGCCTCCGAGGGGCCCTTGAAGCTGGCGGCGTACTCCACTGCTAGATCGCCCTGTAGCCTGACCCTGACGCCATCACTAGGCTCCCCGGCTCCCGGCTCCCAGCGGTGCAGGTGGAAGCCCATGGCTAGCCGTAGAATCTTCTCGTCGAGGGACTCAGACAGGGATACTAGGAGGGATTGAAGGGGCGGGAGCGGGTGAATGAACAGCTTGTCACTATCATGATCGATGCCGACGACGAGTGCTACGGGATCGCGGCATAGGCCCCTTAAGAGCGGCACGCGCCTAGAGCTTATAAGCATGGCAGCTGAGACTGCCGGGTGGACCTCGTAGAGGAACAGTATAAACCGTATCATAGACCTGGCGAATCTCCTGATACACCTGTTGACTGAGGTCTCGTTGACGGCTACAACGTATTCACCCACGTCGACCAGCCTAGCACTAGAATCCCTGGGCAGGAACTGCAGCCGGGCCAGGTGCCCCCTAAGCACCCCAAGTACATCCTCAGCCACCCTCCTATCATTTATATTCATAGAAGCATTAATTCGGTTTTTAAGGTATAATCCTAAAAACGTTCTCGGATCGTGTACACAGCCGCCCATGGATTTACGCACCTCCACTCCCAGAGGAGGTATG
>JALTZJ010000072.1 GCA_027046245.1 Acidilobaceae archaeon | reverse complement strand
TGGGCCTCGAGGAGCACCCTCAATGGCCTCGCTGGGTCGCGCGTGACTTCCTCCCTCGGTATCGACTCCTCCATGAGGACCTCCATTGAATCGTCATCTAAAACCAGTATATCCATGCTACCAGTGCCTGGATCTACGCCTGCAACCCTGGGCATCCCGGGGAGACACCCATGTATTAAGGGTACTGCTACTTCTCACCCCTCATCTTTAACTCCGAGTGTAACCAGCATCCTGTCCACGTAGCTCTGCAGCTCCTCTATCAGGCCCTCCCTCTCCATCCTCCTAGCGGCTATCTCTAGCATGACCTCAGCGTCTCTAAGCCTCTCCTCGTCTATCCTAGGGAACCCCTCTACAGCCAGCTCCAGCGCCTTACTCGCCCTGTAGAGGGGTGCCAGGACCCGGGCCTTCTCCCTAGGCGTCATACTGGACCAGCGGGGGGTGCACTGCACGAGGTAGCTAGTCGCCAGTATACTCTTAGCTAGGAGGAAGCGGGAGGCCAGCTCGTCCTCGCCCTTCACCTCCATAGCCATAGCCTCGAGGCGGACAGCGTCGAGCACGGCCCCGGGGCTGCCGCAGATCTTGCGGCGCCTCTCCAGGAGAACCTCACGGAGGTCATCGTCTAGATCCTCAAGGAACCTAGCCAGCCTCTCCTCAGCCTCCTCCAGGCTCTCAACCCAGTAAATCTCACCGATAATCCTATTGAACGCCTCCACTATGGGATCTACCCGCTTCAACCTAGAACAACACCCCCACAACACTGTTCACTTGTCCTCGGCGAGAGTGTAGTAGACACGGCGCCGTCTCCTGCCTTTACTCTCCAGCTTCGTAACGGAGACCCGCCCTATCTCGCAAGTATTTTTGACGTGAGGCCCGCCGTCGGCCTGGATGTCAACTCCGGGTATCTCGACTATCCTTAGCCTATCCACCTCTGGGGGGAGGCGGCCGGCCAGCTTCACTATACCCGGGATCTTGAGAGCCTCCTCCCTGGGCAACCAGTAGACCTTAACCTCCAAGCAGCGCGCCGCGACCTCGTTAGCCTCCTCGAATGCCTCCCTAATTACCTCCTTCCAGTTGCTAGACTCTATGCTGAAGTCGTCCTTCGCATAGTCAGGTGTTATCATACCCCCAGTGACCAAGGCGCCGTGCTTCTCGTAGAGGATAGCAGCTAGTATGTGGCTAAACGTGTGGAGCCTCATCATCCTATATCGTCTATCCCAGTCAATCACGCCCCTAACCAGGGAGCCCTCCGTGAAGGGCTCCAGAGAACCTACATAGTGTGCAACCTCACCGTTATCCAGCATAGATGCCCTCTCAACCCTGACACGCTCTCCGTTAATCACTAGGTATCCAGTGTCGGTGTCGAGCCCACCATGGGGACCTGGATGGAAAACCGTTTGATCCAGTACCACGAAGCCGTCCCCCACCCTCTCGACACGGGCAGCGAACTCCTTGAGATAGCTGTCCTCCTGGTAAAGCAGCCTTGTTGGCAAGGCCCCCGTCAGCCCTCCTCAAGTAAGATAATAAGTGGACAGCCATCCGAGATAAATGGCCCTTCCAGGGGGATCCAGGGAGAAGGACTTGTCGTCGAGGATGTCCGCTTACTCCCCAGAGCCCTGGGGGTGAAGGGAGCTTCATTCTAGCTTGACGGCCTAGGAGCTATTATGGCTGCGCCTATCGCCAGAGTAAGGGCTTGCGCTAGGAGTCTAGCGACCTCCGGGTCGTTGTCCCAGCCTATCAATACCGAGAGAACCGCTCCTACAGGGTTCTCCGGATTCAGGGGGTGAGACTCGGGCAGGTCTAGGCTGTAGACCTTCTTGGCTAGCAGCCCTAGCTCTACTCCCTCCTCCTCTAGCCACTCCACCGCCTCGTGTACTCCGTAGCCGGCGAGGCTTGCAGCTACTAGTACTAGGAGTAGGCTTGTCGCCTTGAAGAATAGTCTTAGGTTGAGCTTCACACCTGCCAGGGTTACCGCTGCTGCTATGGCTCCTGCTAGTCCCGCCCCCACCGTTGAGCCTGCAAGGGTTGCTAGCGGGTCGCTGGTTATTGCTGGAGCTAGCATTAGTATCGTTTCCAGGCTTTCCCTGCCCGTAAGTATGAGGGTTAATAGTGCTACTCCGAGGAGCCCCTTCTTGGCGCCTGCAGCGCTCCTAGCCTCAGATGCCACCTGGGCTCCGTGCCTGCTCATCCAGTAGACCACGCTCATCACTACTCCGGCTGCTAAGAGGCTGGTTGACGCCTCGAAGAGTTCTCCCTCGGGTATGCCCTGGGCTAGCTTGTAGAGTAGCCAGCCCCCTGTTAGGCCTAGTGCTAACGCTGCTGCTAGCCCTGCTGCAACTCCGGGTAGGAGGTGGCGCCTCCCGGTCTTCAAGAGGACGCCGGTAATTATACCTGCTAGTAGGAACGCCTCGAATGCTTCCCTAAAGGTAACTATAAATCCTAGGGTCTCCTCAGCGGCCATCCCTGGGGTTCTCCGGAGGCCCCCCGGGTTTCTCCTAGCTCCCGTAGAGCCTCCATTTTAACAGTGTTAACGAGGCCAGAGGTCTTTAACGCTGTTAATTACGCGTTCTTCCACGAGTATCCCACAAGGCGAGCAGCGTTCCATCTAGCATCCTTGCACCAGCATAATATTGGTCCGCGTTACTTTTCCCCTGCAGCGTATGGGTAGCCTGTGGGGACTCTCAGCTGGAGGGCAAGATGGGGTATGCCTAAAGCCTACGCCTACGGCAAGGGAGTAGTCGCCAGCGAGGTAGCCGCGGCCAGCGGCATAGGCGCCGCAGTCCTAGCGGCGGGCGGCAACGCTGTTGACGCCGCTGTCGCGACGAGCCTAGCACTAGCAGTCACCGTGCCCCACCTGGGAGGCATCGGTGGGGACATGTTCATGCTGTACCGAGACCCTGACGGCAGAGTCCACTATGTAGCCGGTAACGGGCAGGCCCCGAGGCTCCTCACAAGGGACCTCCTCCTAGGCCTGGGTTGGAGGGAGATCCCCGAGAGGGGCCCGCTAAGCCCCGTAGTCCCCGGCATGCTCGGCGGCGTCTACGAGGCCTGGCGCCGCTTCGGCAGCCTAGAGTGGAGGAGCCTCGTGGAGCCTGCAGCGAGGCTCGCGGCCTCAGGCTTCCCCGCCCCCTACAGCCTGGCAAGGGCCGTGGAGGCCCAGCGGGGCTGCCTAGCAGCAGACAGGGGCAGCAAGATATACCTATCCATCGAGGGGCCCGGGAGCCCCGTCAGGCTACCCGGACTCGCAGCCCTCCTCAGGGGGGTCGCAGAGGATCCCTGGTTCCTCTACCGGGGAGAACCCGCCGAGGCTATAGAGGACTACATGGCGTCCACGGGGGGCCTCATGGATACAGGCGATTTGAGAGGGTACAGACCCGACGTGGGGGAGCCTCTGAAGGGCGAGGCATTCGAGGCCACTATATACGAGACTCCTCCCCCCACCCAGGGGGCCACTGCCCTCCACGTATTGTACCTAGCGGAGGAGGCTCTGGCCGAGGCTGGAGTCGAGGAGCCGGGCCCCGAGGAGGCCGCTCTCGCAGTGCTGGCTGCCTCCAGGGACGCATACCTAGTGAGAGACGCATTAATAGGGGACCCGCGCTACATGGAGGTATCGCCCCACGATCTAGCGGACAGGAGCAAGCTAAAGGCGCTAATAGATAAGGCGAAGACCGTGCTGGGCTCGCCCTCGGGAGCCGGCGGAGAAGGCAAAGGAGACACCACTTTCTTCGCCGTGGCCGACGGGGAAGGCGGGGTAGTGGCGTGGATACAGAGCCTGTTCTACCCCTTCGGCAGCTGCGTGACCGAGCCCAGGTTCAACGTGACCCTCAACAACAGGGCAAGAGGCTTCACCCTAGCCAAGGGCCTGCCCCGGAGCCTAAGGCCTGGAGCCAAGCCCCTCCACACACTCTCCGCCTTGATAGCAGAGGCCCGGGAGACCCTGAGGCCTCGGCCCCGGGGAGACCCGGGTAGGGAGGGGCCCGCAGTAGTCGCGCTTGGAGCCAGCGGCGGCCACTACAGGCCCCAAATGCACGCCTACTTCGCAGCCCTAACACTAGCAGGCCGTAGAAGCCCCCTGGAAGCGATAAATGCTGAGAGGCTCCTCTGGAACCCGGAGACCGGTAAGCTAGTCTATGAACCGGGCATGGCGGGCCTAGCAGAGTGCGTAGCGGCTGGCAAGGGCTGCCCCGAAAGGCTCAAGGAGCTAGCAGCTAAAACCAGGAAATCCCTAGAGCCCACCGGCGTGGCAGCTGCTACAGCACTGGGAGTAGCTAACGCCGTCGACTCGGCCAACGGCTACTCCGGCGGCTACACTGATAAGAGAGGCGAGGGTACACCGGTACCATCATGGTAAACCCCGCTTAAAGAAGGGCTAGGAGCCCCTGCGAGGCGCCCTCCCAGAGGGGCTGCCGCATGAAAACCGAGCGGCTGAGCTTGTTGGTAGCCGCGCCCATACTCAGTATGGCCCTCCTAGCAGCGGTGTATGCAGCCTCTGGCGACATCGGCTTAGCACGGATCCTATTAGTGGATAATGTTGCTGGTCAACTGCTTCTCTCCGCCGCCAGCGCCCTACTCTTCCATAGGTACCTCGAGTTTCTCTCTGTAACAGCTGGAGAGAGGTTAGCCCCGAGGGTGGGCGCGCTCTTTACAGCCTCCTTCTTAGCCGTTGTTTACCTACTCTCTATTTACGGAGCGGCAACCGCCTTACTCGACGATCCCTGGAAGCCTCCTCCCACCGCAGGAGCGGCTGTAGCGCTGCTAGTAGCTACTGTATCTCTAGGCTCTCTAGCTGTCGCTCTACGAGCGTCTAGGGGGAGCCCATGGCTGTCTAGGGTCCTCCGAAGAAGCCTGGCAGTGCTCCTCACGCTACCGCCATTCCTGTGGTAGCGGCTAGCCTGGCAGCCCACATCATAGACGGGGAATTTGAGGGTCTACTGCTGCTGTCTCTGGCCCCGCTGATAGTGGCGTTCGCCTCGACCCTTGCAACATCGTATCCTAATGCTATTCTAGCTAGTGTACTAGCATTTACTGGCGTCCTAGAGCCTGCCCTGAACAGCTACCTTCCCCTCGGCTTTGAACCCCTCAGGCTCACCGCCTACACCCTAATAGTCTCAGCAGTCTCCGCTCCAGGCCTTATCGCCGTGGTGCTGGCAGCCATGTTAGCGTTGAGAGCGTATAGGAGCTTGAAGGAGGAGAGGTATTGGTGGGCTGCAGCCGCGATTGCAGCTGAGCCCCCGGCAGCCTTCGCTATCATTGTGGCCGTGCTGAACCTGGGCCTCTTGGGGTGGCCCGGGGGCTAGAGGCAACGACGAGGCGCTTCTACTCGTATTGCTACTAGGGATAGTCCTTATTCTGCTCCAGCCAGTCAAATGGCTATAGCCCTCATGCCGTTCCTTGAAGGACCCTCCTTCCAGCCCTCCGAATTAAACACTGCTGGATAATCTGCTCACCATGGATGGGGGGTTTTCCTGGGTTGCTGGCGGCAGTAATGTATGGTCCCCGCGATGTTAGGGTGGAGGATGTACCTGTGCCTGCGGCGCCCGAGGGGTGGGCGCTAGTCAGGAGCCGTGCCGTTGGTGTCTGCGGGACTGATAAGGCGTTCTATAGGGGCACGTACCCGCTCTTCAGGAAGCCCTTGATACCGGGTCACGAGGTTAGTGGCGAGGTAGTTGATGGTCCTGAGGGCCTCGTTGGCCGGAGGGTGGTGTCTGAGATTAATTTTGCATGCCTCCGCTGCGAGGTGTGCAGGGCTGGCCTCTACACGCATTGCCCGTACAAGAGGACTCTGGGGATAGATAGCGATGGTGGCATGGCTGAGTACTTCGTCGCTCCGGTTTGGGCCCTCCACGTCCACGATTTGCCTCATGAACGGGCATTCGCTGCAGAGCCCCTGGCCGCCGTGCTGAACGCCCTAGCGCAGTATCCTCCCAAGCCGGGATGGCGTGTGGCCATAGTGGGTACCGGCTTCATGGCACTCCTAGCCGCGCAGGTCCTCGCCGCTGAGGGGTACGAGCCCGTTATTGTGGGTAGGGAGGGCAGCGTCAAGGCCAAGAGGCTAGAGTCTATGGGTTTCACAGTCCTCGGCTTCCAAGACGCCCTTGAAGAGGGGAGACGCTCCTGGAGCAGGCTCGGCTATGACATGGTAGTAGAAGCCACGGGGACCAATGAGGGGCTCAAGGCTGCAGTAGCCCTGGCAAGGCCCCGGGGAGTGGTCCACCTGAAGAGCACGCCGGGAGGCGATGCGTGCTTCAACCAGACGCTAGCAGTAGTTAAGGAGCTGAGACTCATAGGCACGAGGTGCGGTAGCCATGTAGAGTTCAGGAAGGCTTTGGATCTCCTGGCGAGGGGCGGCGTCGAGCCCGTGGTGGACGCTCGCATGCCGTTGAGGGAGGCTCCTGCTGCCTTCGAGAAGGCTATGGATAGGAGCGTCTTCAGGGTCGTAGTGGAGCCTTAGAGGCTCCTCAGCTCTCTCCCCCGCCTCTAGCCGCTTTTAGGAGATCCTCCAGCCTTCTCCTACTCTCTAGATCCACTAGCATAGCCTTGGTATCGTCTACGAGCCTGCGGGCCACGTCGGCTTTGTGCCTTATCCCCGGCGCCAGCGCCTCCGGGTAGTCTAGGCTCCTCAACTCGAGGTATATGGCCTCCATGGCGTCTAGAAGCATCCACGCCTTCTCGAAGTCGCCATGCCTTACCAGCTCCAGGGAGAGCCTCCTCAGCTCGCCGACCACGTCACCCACCCCCTGGAGGTATGGAACATAGCCGACCCCCAGCTCCTCGGGTCCCGGCAGCCCCCTGCCAGTTATCACGTCTATGAACACCCGGGCCTCAACGTACTCGCTTAGGGCATTGTTTGCCATGCCACTATTCAACAGCTCTGGGTAGGGCCTCAGTATTTCTACGAGGCGCCGAGCCTTCTCCTCTGCCTCGCCTAGGTAGTTGAGAGCCTCCTCTAGGTTACCCTTATGGACTGCCGTCACAGCCCAGCCGCTCAGTCTCACAACGTCTCTGCTAACCCTGATAGCCTCCTCCCTAACCTTATCCCTCTCCGCTAGATAGGAGTCAGCCCTTCTGACGACCTCCCTCAACTTATCCCTGTCGAATGAGGGCCTCACCCAGTCCAGGCCGCCAGAGGCAACCACTACCAGCTCCACCTCCGCCCTTCACGCCTCCACGTCGAGGAGTCTTTAGGCTGGCGTAGTTCCTCGCCCTAGCCTGCGTTGAGTTAAACTGAACACTTTCCCCTTGGGGGCGTGAAGGGGAGGTGAATGGGGGTAGGGTCTTGGTTTCAGGGTTTGAGGGCGGCTACGTCGAGGTCACTGCTCCTAGCCATGTACATGCTGGTAACCCGGATATTCATGGGGGTCTTGGCAGGTTCTTCGGCACCCTGGGTGTTGCGCTGGAGGAGCCCAGGTTGAGGGTTAGGGTTCGTAGGGCCCGGGGAGAGCCTGCTGCTCGTGGGCCAGAGTCTAGTGCTGCTCTGGGCTTTGCGCGCCTCTACTCGCGCCTGGCAGGCTGCAACCTGGAGGTTGAAGTGCTCGATGGTATCCCTAGGGGTGTTGGGCTAGGCGGCACCACGCCCCTGGCCCTCTCCGTGGCTGTCTCAGCTTTCAGCCTCTGCGGGTGGAGGGCTAGCCTTGAGGAGGCCGCTCTAGCTGCAGGCCGCTCCACGGTAAGTGGCCTCGGCTTCCACTCCTTCAGGGTTGGAGGCCTCATCTTCGACGGAGGCTTTAAGCCGGGGGAGAGGAGGGTGCCTCCCCTCGTCTTCAGAGCCAACGTGCCCGGGAGTGTAGCCGTCGTGGTCGCCCTTCCAGAGGGTCTCGTCGAGAGGGTCAGAGTTTTCAAGGAGAGGGAGGAGGAGCTGCTGCAGAATGCTCCTAGGATGGATGAGTGGATGGCTGAGAGGGCTAGCAGAATAGTGTTGATGGGGGTCCTGGCTAGCGCCGCTGCGGGTGAATGGAGAGAGGCCTTCAAGTGGCTCGCTAGGTTCAACAGGGAGTTGGGCGAGTACTGGTCGAGGTGGCAGGGCGGCGTGTACTGCTGCCCCGAGGTCGAGGCCGTGATTGAGGGGCTGGAAAGGGCTGGGGCTTG
>JALTZJ010000071.1 GCA_027046245.1 Acidilobaceae archaeon | reverse complement strand
GCTGTGAGGGGTCTTCGGGGGGTCGCCGGGGAGAGGCCTGTGATAGCTGATACTAAGACTGTGGATGCAGGGGCGCTGGAGGTGGCAATAGTAGCTGGTGCAGGGGCCGACGCGGCCACGCTGCTTAGCGTCGCTAGCGACGCTACAGTAGAGGCCGCGCTTAGGGAGGCCTCTCAACGGGGAGTAGCGCTATACCTAGACCTCATGACTAGCCGCGACCCCGAGGGAGACGCTGTTAGGGCAGAGAAGCTGGGGATAGACGTGCTCCTACTCCATCTGGGCGTCGACGTGCAGGCGGCGACGGGAGAGAGGGTGACCGCCAGGAGGAAACTAGTAGAGGAGCTGTCCCAGAGCTTCAAAGGCGCCATAGCAGTGGCGGGAGGAGTGAAGCCAGGGGAAGCAGGAGAACTGGCAGCAGCAGGGGCGAGCATAATCATAATAGGGGGTGCAATAACCAGGGCCCCAGACCCGGGAGAAGCAGCCAAGCAAGCCCTAGAGAGCCTCGCACAAGCAGGGACCCTCAAATGCTAAAACGGTGTCATCGCAAGTGGGAGAAATAAAAAATTGATTATCGTACTTGGATTATGGGGTAGCTAGTTTATTTTCATACCTTGAACTCTGGGAACTTTCTATACCTCTCTTTTTCCCACTCGACGTTTTCTTCGCTATCAGAATGATCTACTATACGTTCCTTTTCATGAACTAGATAATCGTTAACAAACCTGGTTTCTTCTTCAACTGTTACTTCTTTCTTAGTTGTGGACTCGCTAGAAGCATCCTCGTAGGTGTATGTACTTCTGGTTCCCACTATCTTCCCTTCATCGTCCCGAATGACCTCCGACTTGCTTCCTTCTTCGACTCTTATTTTTGGCTCTCCCTTCTTTGGCATTTTGTTCACCCTTCCTTCTCTTTCTATGGAGGCCGTACAGGCCTCCACTAGTAAATTATAGACAAACTATAACTTGATTACATTTGTTATCAAGTAAAAAACTATGAAGTCGCTCTCAAAATAATCCTTCAAATTTATATAATTAATTTATAGTAGTACTCGGGGATTGATGTGGAGAGTAAGAGGCTAGTCTATACTCTGGGTCACTCGACTAGGGGTGCCGGGGAGATAGCCTGGATTGCTGGTAGCCTAGGCTCTAGGGTGCTGGTTGATGTGAGGAGGTGGGCTTCTAGCAGGAGGAACCCCGGGGCCCGTAGGGAGGCTTTGGAGGAGGCCCTCCGGAGGGCTGGAGTTGGCTATCTACACGTGCCTGGGCTGGGCGGCTACAGGGCCTTCGGCCGCGATGCTCCCGAGGAGCTAAGAAGCGTTTTCCGGTGCTACGAGTCCGAGGGGTTCAACGCCTACGCCGCCTATCTTGCTAGCAGTCCCCAGGCGTGGAGGGGCCTGGAACTAATAGCGGGTCTGGCGGAGGCGGGTGCCCGCCCGGTAGTTATGTGTAGCGAGAGGCTGCCGTGGAGGTGTCACAGGAAGGTTATCGCGGAGTGGCTGGCTCTCCGCGGCTACAGGGTTATACACGTGGTGGAGCTTGACCGTAGGGTAGAGCATAGGCCCGGCAGGTGTCCCCAGCTAGCGGGGGAGCGGTGGCGGCGGTGAAGGCGCTAGCGGCTCTTGCAGCGGTTCTTGCAGGCGTTTTCCTTGCAGGCGTTGCCTACGGTCTCGCCAGGCCCGCCCTGGCTGTAGAGGCTGTCAACATAGGCGGGGGCGCCGGGCTCGCAGCGCTCCTCACAGCAGGCTTCATGCTCGGCAGGGGAGCTGCGAGCGTCGCCTCAGGCCTGCTATCCGAGGCTCCGGGGAGGCGCAGGCTACTCCTCTCCGCGGGCCCCCTAATGCTTTCCTCGCTACTCCTCGCAGCCGCTCCGGCCCTCCCAGGGCCTCAGGGGCTAGTAGTAGTCGCTGCCCTCTGGGGGGTCCTCTCAGGGCTAGCCTGGCCCTCCGTCCAGGTCTCGGTGGCAGCCCTCGCATCCGGGGTGGGCAGCGGCAAGATCCTGGCAGTGTACTTCGCCCTGGGAGGCCTAGGAGTAGGGGCGGGGGGCAAGCTCCTCGCCGAGCTCAGCCTCCAGCCGGGGGAGCTGCTACTGGCAGCTGCAGCAGTGCTCGCGGCTGCTAGTGTAATGGTAGCCGTTGGAGCGGCTGCCAGCCGGGGCCTCAAGCCCGCGAGCCGGGCAGCGAGGAGCGGGGCAGGCGTCGGCAGCATTATAGCGTTGGCGGCGCTAGCAAGCCTGGCAGCCGGCGCCCTCATCGGCGTGCTAGGAGAGTTCTACTATGCCTACAGCATCGAGCAGCTAGGCTGGGGCGTCGAGGGCCTGGGTAACGCTATAGCACTAGCGGGGGTGCTAGAGGTTGCTGCTGGCCTGGCGGCGGGGGCCCTCATGGACAGGCTAGGCCTGCCCCCAGCCCTAACACTAGCCCTAGCCTCTGGAGCAGCTTCAACGGCCCTCCTAGCCTTGGCCCCAGAGCCGCTCTGGTATGCCGCTGCCAGCGCCTCAGCCAGGGCCACCATGCCCCTCACCAGGAACGCCGCTGCTGTGGAGAGGAGGGGAGGCCTCCTCGTGGGGCTGAGCAATGCCTCTTCAAACCTTGGAATGACTCTTGGACCCCTAGCTGCTGCCGCTGCCTACGAGGCCCTGGGCCCCAGCGGGGCGGAGACAGCGCTGCTAGTGATAGCAGCTATGCTGGCACTCCTGGCTTCCGCGAGTCTAGTCTTATATCTTAGGGGCTCGGAGGGGGGAATAGTTATTCTCTCTTCTCGTTCTCCTCGAAGATCTCCTTAGCAGCCTTCTCTAGGATATTCTTGGCCTTCTCTTTAATGTCTTTTAGATTCTGGGGGGCGTAGCCGAGTTTCAGCGTGGCCTTACCCTCCCCGCACTCCGCTTTTATCATGAGACAATTGGCCTGGAGGCCTGCGTGGGCAACGAATACTCGCTCGTCGACTTTGCATTCGCCTCCCTCTATCTTCTCCTCCATGCCTGTACGGCAGGCAACCACTGCTGCGCAGCAAGCCTTCAGGTAATCCCTGCTCATTTCGGAGCACTCCTTGGGATCCGTCCCCTGAGCTTTCTCGAAGAGGCTGACCTCCTGCCCGGCTATTATGCGGGCCGCGGGCCCCGCGATATACTTCTCAGCAACGCTCTTCAGCGTCTCCACGGGTGCAAGCGCTATAGTGTAGTCTCTCGTCTGCAGTAATTCTATGTCTTCTCTACCCGCGGCTCTGGCGGCATAGTATGCTAGGGCTAGGAAGGAGAGCATCTTCTTAACGTAGCCGTAGTTGGGTGCCGTGATATGCGTTATCTCGACGGCTCCTCCCTGCCCGTGCTCTATCTTCACTAGTGGGAGTGCCTGGAGGATGAGTCGTGTAGCGGTGCGCATGGGGTCAGGGCCTCCAAGACGGCTCATTAACTGGGAAGCCTCCACCCCTGCCTGGAGTAGTAGGAGGGGCGCGCCTGTCACTACTGCTAGGGCGGCTTGTATCCCTGCCTCCGCGATGAGCGGCGTTACTATGTCCCTCAGCCTCGTCCTCGTCTTCATTATTGCTGGGTGCGGCTTACCTATTGTTAGGAAGAGGTTTTTCTCGGAGAACGTTGCTCTCCCTGCTCCTCTATCTGCTGCTAGGGCTGTGTAGAATAGCCTGGAGACTGCACTCTTCGGCGTTATCTTCTCCCTCTTAACCCTCCATACGTTGAGGCTCTTGACGCCCGACACGTAGGGTTCGCTGTTGTATAGTATCACCTCGACGTTGCTCCCCGAGGCTGCAGCGTATACCCGGGCCGCGTGCATTGCAGCCCGGTAAAGGGCGTAGGTGGTATAGTTGAGCCCGTGGGTCAAGTCTATATGCAGCTTTACCGGGCCGTTCTCCTCTGGGCCCTGCCAGAGGAGGTCTACTAGGTGTAGCAGGTATAGTGTTGCCTGGTAGCTTAGGGGGTCGCCCCCCTTGCTGGCTAGCCTGTGGTCTAGCCTCCAGGAGGTCTTTGCCCGGCTCTGGCACCCGCTCCCGAGGTAGTTGTACTCTCCGAAGCCCGGTATAGCGGTTACCCGGGCATCTACGCCCTCCCCATGGAACCACTGTTCGATGCAGTCCTCTAGGGGGTTCAGTAGAAGGCTCCTATAGGTGGCTGGATCCAGGATGCCCTGGGGGAGGCTTGCGGGGTCGGGAAGGCAGCGTGCCTCCTCTAAGGCCTCACATTCCTCTGTCTTCTGGTTCCTCTTGTACCTGCTCCACGCCGCTAGGGTGTCGAGTACGAATACTAGTGTTTCATTTGCTTTGAGAGTCTTTGCTAGGAGCTTTAGGCTAGTCCTAGACTCCTCCTTGCATATCCAGGGTTTCTCCTCGTCGCCGCTCCAGAGGGCTCTATACTCTACTGGGCCCCAGTTGAATGGTGCTCCTATACTGGCTACGAGCACATCCCTCCCATTACCGTTGGGGCCCTCCACAGCCGGCCACGCCTCCATCTTTCAGAGGATGATGTAAATGGTATCGGTTATCCCTGTATTGTGCTATAATTGTGGCTTCGCTTGTAGGCTGGCTGGATATGTATTTGAAGGAACGCGATATTAGGCTATATATGATGGATGGGCGGTGGGGCGGCCTGCCTTGGCTTCCTCAGCGCCCTTGCCTAGGGGCTTGACTGCATACTTGCTGGCTGCTTCCCTCCTGCTGGCAGCGGTGTTGCAGGGTTTTGCCGTCGAGGCTGAAGTCTACGCTTCCGAGCCCGTCTACATCGTGGATCAAGCGTTTAGAATCAAGGCGGGCTTCCCCGTATCAGCCGCCTGGAGCCCGGACGGCGCTACGCTGGCGGTAGCGGTTAATATACCCACGCAGAGCGGCGCCTTCAAGGGAGCCCTCTACCTCTACTCCCAGGGTGGCGTAACCGTTATAGAGGATCTACCGGCGTTCTTGACCGACTTGCAGTGGGGGCCCGGCGGGCTCCTTGCCTACGGCTACGCTGAAGGCCTCGATACCGGCGTAGCCGTCGTAGACCCCGCGGCGGGCCTGGCGGCGAAGACCGAGGTGAGGGTTAAGGCTGCCCCAGCCGCTATTGCCTGGTCTCCCAGCGCCCCAGGGATAGCAGTGGCTACTGGGGGAGGCGTTAGGCTCTACCAGCTGAGCGGTGGAGGCCTTGTAGAGGCCTGGCGAGCCAGGGTCGATGGGGCTAGTGGGGCCTATTGGAGCCCTGATGGCGGGGCGCTACTAGTACTCCACGGCGGCTCTGCCACGCTCTTGGGCAGCGGCGGCGAGACGCTGTGGAGCGTAGAGGTAGCCGGGGGCTCCTTCGCTGCAAGAGCCGAGTGGAGCCCTGACGGCGGGCTGGTGGCTGTAGGCGTCGAGAACAGAGTCGCCCCAGAGAGGCTCTCAGCAGTCGTGGTAGTAGATGCTGCCAGCGGCGCAGAGCTCTGGAGTGTCGAGGAGGAGGGCGGCGTCCTTAGGGTAATCTACGGCTTCCACTGGAGCCCCGACGGCAGGCTACTAGTCTATGGTGACGCCCTAGCGGTGTTCACCCGGGACGGAACCCTAGAGTTTAAAGTAGAATATGCCAGCGGCGTCGTCGAGGCCCTGACCCCCTACACGGCCGCCTGAAGCCCCGGGGGCGACGTGATAGCGGCTAACCCCGATGGAGACCTGCTACTAGTAGATGCAGTTAAAGGCGAGATAATGGGCAGTTACCAGCTCCTCGAAGCCCAGAACCAGCGGACCGACTGGATCCTCTGGGCCCCAGGCAGCCTAGCCTACGTGCACGCAGTCAAGAAGGGCCTGGTAGCAGTGTTCAGGGAGCCGGAGCCCGGGGAGCTTGCAAGGCTAGAGGTCGACCCCGCAGGCGCCGTCATAGATGTTAGGGTGAGCGACGGCGTCATAGCGAAGCGCTACACCCTCAAGGGTGAGCCCCTCACGCTCTACGCAGCCCCCGGCACCTACACACTAGAACTACTCATGACCACTCTGCCAGGCAACGTGAAGAAGGCCGGCCCCGTGGAGATAGTCCTAGCCCAGGACCCGCCAAGCACCGAGATCGTAGTAGAGCTGAAGCCCGGCGAGTCAAAGCAGGTAGAAGCGCCGATCCCAGAGCTACTAACGCAAGCCAGGGAGAAGCTAGCGGTGGCGGAGGTGAAGGGCGTTAAGGGAGCAACGGTAACCTTCACATACCTCTCAGGCTTCTACCCCACAGAATACAAGGTAACACTAGAAAACAACACAGAACAAGTCTACCTGGCGCCAGGCGAGTACAAAGTGGAATACACGCTGCCAACAGGCGAGAGAGGCAGCCTAGGCCAATTCAACCTAGCACCCGGAGACAAGGTAACCCTAGAACTGCCAACAGCTAAACCCCCAGAAACCACGACAACCGAGCAGCCACCAGCAAAGACCGAGACGGAAACCCAGACAGAAACAGGGACGCGGCAGGAGACAACAAGCCCAGCAACCGAGACCACAACAACCAGAGAACAACAACCCGGAGAAACACTAACTGAGACGGAAACAGAGGGAGGCGCCACAGAACAAGGAGAGCCTGGAGCCCTCAACATGACAACAATAGCCGCAGCTGCAGCAGCACTAATCATACTACTAGCAGCAGCACTACTAATACTCAGAAGAAGATGACAATCCACCGAGAGGAGGGAAAGGGCGAGCGCTACACGCAGACCCTTTAACCCCTCCAACCCACACTGAAGCAGGCTAAGGAGAGGCGGCGAAAGCCCCCTCTCACTCCAGGGGAGGGGGGCTGGGCATCGCTGGACAGGGCCCGTAGCTCAGCCAGGACTAGAGCGCCGGCCTCCGGAGCCGGAGGTCCCGGGTTCAAATCCCGGCGGGCCCGCCACGGCTCAATTACAGTCTGATTAGTGATTAATTAAGAGGCAGTAGTTTACCCTTACTTCGCATCTCTTTTTATCTACGACGTCTTTGAGAGCTCTTGCCCTTTCCGGCCTGCCTAACGCCTTATCAGCCATAACCTGAATCTCTGGGCATGGGTGCATGGGAGAAGCTTTTCATATGTAAAGAGCATCCATTTATCTAAGTACTTGAGCTGTACGTCAGCCATGATGTCTACTAGCACCATATCCAGTAAGACTCTCCCATAGAATCCCCTAATTGCACTCTCTTCTCGCCACCTTACTTGCTCAAGCATATCAATGCCTTGTTCTTGTTGAATCCTGGTGTTTAGCTTCTCAACGTTTCCCTTACTTACAAGTATGTTGATGTCGTTGGGCTTGATTGCAGATATGCCTAGAAGATAGTCTGCTAGACTACTAATCACTATGTATTCAATACGATGCTTATCCAGTAGCTTATCGAGTTTAACCAGTACGTTTAACAGCTCAGCCATATCCGACTTGGCCACCAATCCTACTTAATATCGTATTATAAAATATTGGATATGTGGGTCATTCATGGCTGTAGATATAAATGCTTTATGTTAAATCTTATGATGGTTTGTTAAGGTATTTAGAGTTCACTTAGTTCTCTAAGAAATTCTTCAAGTAGCTTCCTGGATATCCAGAAGCCGCTTTCTACGAGCTTATCTATTATTGGTTTTGACTTAGGAATTAGTCCTCTATATTTGGCTAGTGCTATTACGCCTAGCGTGCCCATTACTTGTAGTCCCAGCTTTTTAGCTAGGTCTCTTGCATAGTGATCGTCGACGAGTAATAGGTCTGCGTTTCGCTCTAGTGCTAGAACTATTGCTTCTGCTTCACCGCTATCCACGAACTCTTTAAGAAGAGTTACTAGCCTCCTATTACCAACTTTCTCTACATGTATGAAATCTGCTCTCACTATCTTCTCATGGCCAGGTTTGCCTTCAACTGCTATTTCCCTCCAGACGGCTTCTGGGACAATGATCTTCCCAAAGAGTTTCTTCAAGATGTCTAAACGACATATCCTGGCAAGTGCGATAATAACACTTGAATTAGAGACGACGAGAAACTCTCCCTCCGCTCTATTACTCTCTTGTCTTCCTTGCAAGCTTCTTGGCAACCTCCAGGTCTTCTTTCAGCTCCTCTTCACCGTAGTGTAGCGATATGCCTTCCCTGGCTAGTAGTTCTAGGAAATCCCATTTCGAGAGACCCGCTATCCTTCTAGCTTGGCCTAGCGACGCTATACCCTTTTCATAAAGCCTCAACGCTAGTTCTATCCGGAGTCTTTCCTCAAGCTCGCTAGGAGGAATCCTTAGGCCCTCAGGAACCTCGATAACAACTCGTTTGACACTAGTCCTGGCCACTTAAATCCCCTATAGTTACCTTATGTTTATAGGAAGATATTAATCTTAGCCGCCTCAAGATAGGCCAGGCTTTAACAACATTAAATCTCCTTGCTATGACGGCTCCGACCTCTACTATTACTGGATACGGGATGAGGACAGTTATATCACTAGATTTAAGCGTCTTCACAAGCGTCCTTGCCTTATAATGGGTTTCCAGCTCTCTTTTGTAAACTTCCTTAGGTAGCCAACGACCCGGCTTCAGGATGCTCTTGATTATAACACTGGAGTCTAATACCACCTCTTCCAACGCTCACGGGCCTCCCTAAGAGTCTCATCGACGTTCCCGCTAGCCTCTACGCTTACCTTATCTACTAATTCTGGAAACTCCTCCGGTAATACTTGAATCCTGACTTCCTCGCCTTCTCGAAGCTCTAAAGGCTCCAGGGGCTTAAGCACCCCTTTCTCATACCTGACCCTGAAGACCTTGGACAGGACTCCTCCCCATCTCAATATAGCTAGTGAAGGCTCTAAGCCTTTACTCCGCAAGTGTCGCATTATTATCGGGAGTGAACCCCCCACGTGCTTATCCTGCTGAAGCGTATGTTGTACTCTCTCGTGAACTCGTGCAACCTCAGTTTATATGTCATGGGCCTCCGGAGCCGTGGGGTCCCGGGCTTGGAATCCCGGCGGCCCCGCCACACATCTTACATATACTCTTAAAAAGTAAGGACTTACTAGCTTGCAAATATGGACGTAAACTCATGTTAAACGCGCTCAAGAAGCTGAGAGAGGCCGAGTGGGAGAGTTACTCGGAAGAGTGTAGGAGCCTTCATAGGAGGTATCGGGGGTTGAGTCAGTTACGCCTCCGTAGGGTGGGTTCCTATGGGCCCACTGAGACGTGGTCAGCCACCCAGCCCCAGCGCTAGCAGTATAGCTAGAGGTGAACTAGACGATAGTAGAGTACACAGGGCCACCACACATTATCCTATACTATAGGGTGCTAGAGAACAACGGGTACCTACGGCTAATCCGGAAAACACGATAATTAAGACAATGATAGATATAACAACTAAGCCTCGCCATGGTCGTCTCGGTTAAGGGGCAGAGTTCCATTTAGTTTATGATTGTTGAAAGAACATGGAATAGCTTCTTGAAAGTCGCTTGAGAGTTGTTGAAACAAACTATTTAGAGATATAACAATAATATTATTATACATCTTCTTAAAATCGTTATCTCTTATCCTAATAAGCTCCTCTTGGTATTTTATTAGAGTATGACGACACTCGTTATCCGGCTCTTCTGGTTGAACTATAAGTAAACAGTAAAAACTTATGTTTTTACCTAAAGTATTGATTAGCATGTTTTCTAGTTGTAAGAGCTTTTTCGATTTTCTATTTATATACCATAGATATTTCATTAAAGATTCCTTAGGTTTTTCCTGTTTCTTTCCACACTCATATTGTTTTATTATTTCTGGATTACGTACTAATCTTTTAGTGTTATTCTTAATCTCTTTACATATATCGTATATCCATAGCTTAGCATCTACAATAATTATTCCAAGCTCGTTATTATAAATAATGGGTAAAGCTATATCTTCTTCACACCTCCCACCAACTCTGTATTCCTCGTATAGATAACTAGAAATTTCTCTTGATAATTTCTGTTCAACTAGGAACCTAGTAAGCAAGGTTTTTAGGATATATTCAAACCAGTAATCTGGTTTCTGCTGTTTATTCTCAAATGTTATTGTAGGTGCATAGTAGAGATTCTTATAGAGGTAGAGAAATGACAGTAGTGTCTTAGCAATAGCTATGTCTCTATACTTTACTATAAAGGCTTCCTCGTTGAGACTACTATCTATTCGTGTACTTATTTCGTTAAGAAACTTCTTTATTTTCCTCAGAGTGTCTTTATAGTATTTTAGATCGTTATTGCTTTCAGGAAGAGGTAGCACGGGAACGAACAATGACAGTATCTGTATATTTCGAATTACACCTTTACTTAAGTAAACCCTAAGTTCTTCATAGTCTTCACTACTCCTAAACATATCAGCTTCTGCTTTCGAGGTTAGTAATATGGGTACATTATACGTATCTTCATTTAATATATTTTCAATTACAGAGCTTGTTATTAGGTCAGCTAGATACAATTTTATTTGAATATAATTGTTTACAGTCAGTGATGCACTCCTTAATCTAATATCCACTAAACCATCATAAATTAAATTCCCTAATCCCAGAATACTTAGAAGCTCCATGAAGTAATTATCATAGTTAATCTGGTAATCTGAATGTATACTCTTCTTAAGAATATTTAGCATTAATGCTTCGCTGATATCATCGTCCCTCATGTACTTGCTGAGTTCTTCTCGTTTAAATGATCTTTTCAAACCATTAGCATTCAAAACTCTATTAAGCCTTAATATTATCTCTTCTTTGACCATTTTTCTACGACCTCTTGGAATAATCTAGATAACTCTGTAATTATTTCTCTATTTATATTAAAGAAAAGAATATTACCTTTATCCGTGATTATTATTTCTGCTGGTTTCTCTTGATTCAATTTACATGTAAATACAAGTGATACAATGCCCTTAACTCGGTCTTGGTTTTCCACAAGATTCTCAATATGCTTATGTATCTCAGTCTTAGTACGGATAAGCCTCGCTACAAAAGAGTATACCTCCTCAGGATTCGCCGTTATATGAGACCGTTCTATAAATGGAGAAAGCTCTGACGATATGGACAGGATTGTGTGCTCGCCAAGCTTGTATTCAAGCCTAATGCCAGCCAGTTTTAGTGTGGAGACAAGGCTTCTAAGCTTATCTTTATAGGTAAGCGGTAAATTCTCAAGGGCATTATCTAAATCCTTCCTCAGACGTGATTCGAACGATTTAAGCTTCTTTACTATTCTAGAGGGACTTCCCTCTAATACATGTCTGAGCTTTTCTACCACAGTTACCGATGAAATTTCGTAGCGTATAGGGTTTAGTGATTCTAAATACTTCGAGTAAGAGATCGAGCCTATGTCAATACCCAGTATTTCTAAGAAAATAAACTTAGCAACCCTTTCTATTCGTCTATGATTAGGCGACGTATTTGTCATAATAAGGAGTTTATCTTTCTTTTCTGATACTGCTATTTCAAAATAAAGGGAGGAGGCTGGGAAATAGGTTTCCGTCTCAAATCCCCTGTTAGGGTCTATTTTGAGCAGTGTCCTTCTATCTCCTCTCCTAAAAGCTATTATAATTAGTGATATCCATTCATTATTGAAGAACCTTCTATGTCTAATAACAGGATATTTTAGGTCAAAAGGATATTTTTCCTCACTCAAGCGACTCCGCGCATCTATGTATCTCCTTCTTAGCTCTTCCGGTTTGTCAAACAGGTCTAGAAGCGAGTTTAATAGCTTTCTTACATGATTTGGAGAAGTTCTTCTAACATTAATTTCAAAAACTATATGGCTTCTAGTGCTTACAAAGATATATGATATAAGAAAATCATATTCAAAGACACTAACTATCCTACGTGCTTCATCTGCTTCGATGGTTCCTTTTAAGAGGCTATGGATAAGTGAAACGATGAATGATGCTGTAAATAAACCTAAATAAGTTGCTCCCGATAGGTCGGAAGCGCTTATATCTTTTTTACATTCTTTCACGACACTTAGTTTACTATTGAATATTTCATAGGTATCCCTAATAATTAGAGCGTAATTCTTATCATGCGAATTCAATACTTCTTCTATAATGTTGATGAAATCATTTTTGAATAATGATTTAGAGACGTATCGTATCTCACTTCTAATTCTATCGAAATCGCTAATTAGCTCTTCAAGCACTGATAGCTTATCAGTTGATAAGTTTGAAAGAAGCTCATCTATTTTATTTAGTTCGTCTCTAAATATATATTCTCTGAAATCTCTAACTCTTTTTATTCTATATCTATTGTATTTATTAAATTCGCTTGACGAAAGTATTGGTAGTCTTTGAATAATAGTTAATAATTTAATGAAAAAGCTATTAGCTCTATTATTAGTCATACTATCTATGTTATCTCCCATAGTTTTGTTCCCCGTTCTGAGTGAGTGTTCTATTCTTCTACTCATACCCGCCCCTATGCTTAACTATAACAATTGTTAGAAAGAGAAAAAAAGGGAAACTTGTGGATATATCGTCCGATTTCATCGTCCAGTTCAGGTACTGTGATTGTAATATTGATACTAGGGAGCTTGTGGAAGCAGTAGTTAGGAGAGCGTCAGAGCTAAAGCGTTTCAGTACTGTATGTCTCAAAGTTGCTAATACTATTGATTAACCGGCAAATAACTATACCGAGAAGGATGTAATACTCTATATAACCCATATCATGACACATATGGAGCTGCTTCAGTAGGGGCATATAGCGGGCCCGAGACTTATAGGGAAACTCAATTTATAGAAGCTACACATAATGCGTATAACGAGCTTCGTTGTGACTATCTATGATTTTTGTGTTGAGGGGTCTGGTAGTGGCTCGGCCCCGGCTTGGGGGCCCTGCAGGGCCTCTCGGACCCCACGGGGACCCCCCAACGCGGCCGGCTTAACTTCCGGGTTCGAGACGAGTCCGGGTGTTACCCGGCCGCTGTGGCCGGGCCGAGCCGTGGTTCAGGGTTTAGAGGGGCTGCATTTATAAATCTTCTCGTTTACCCCGAGTCGTGGTCTACTCCTTAACCGCGAGTACCCCCAGGAGGCTGCGCCTGTAGCCTAGAACCCTGAAGCCAGCCTCCCTGAGTAGCCTGGCAGTGCGGCCCGGCAGGTTGAGCCCCCTCCTCTTGCCCGGCTCCCCGGTGTAGTGGTAGAGGCGGCCGCCCCTGCGGAGCACCCTGTAGATCTCCCTGTACAGCTCCATGCTGTACAAGCTACTCGTCTCCCCCGTGAACCTAGGCGGGTCATGTATCACGGCATCGAAGAAGCCTGGGGGGAGCAGGGATACAGCCTCCTCAGCCCGGGCCCGCAGGACAATAACCCTCTCCGACTCCAGGGGCCAGCTATAGGGGTTCAAAGCGGCTAGCTGGAGCACCTCGCTGCTAGCCTCAACCGTGACCACAAGCCGGGCCCCCCTTCTAAGGCTGGCAATGGCGGTGTAGCCCAGCCCCGTGCACAAGTCAAGCACCCTGGAGCCCCGCCTAACAACGCTCCCAGCCTTCAACGCGGCGTCGCGCAGCGGCGTAACCCCCTCAACGCGATGCATATGAATCCCGTCTATCTCAAGAGTAGGAGCCTCACCAGTAACAACAAGCTTGTAATAGTGGCCGCCGCCCCACAACTCAGCCCTACCAGCAACACCCCGAGACCCCACAACCACAAGGTCACGACCACGACGGGCAAGACGAAGAGCCATACCAAGGCTAAACACGAACCTGAAACCCTCACCACTCACAAGAACAACCCTCCCACCACTACAACCCTCCACCCGGAAAACACGACCAAGAGACTCTACACGAGAAGGGCAACCCGCTAAGGCAGCGAGAGCACCGCGATCAAGCACAGCAAGCCAGCGAGAACCACGAAACTCATAGACCTCAAGCAACCCCAGCAACCCCCCAGCAGGTCAGAACCGGTGGAGGCTCATCACCGCCCCCAAACAGGGGCTCCAGAGACGCGCAAACCACATCACCCCCACACCACTATAAGACAAGTAAAGTAATACAAGCAACACGCATAAACACCCGACACACCCCAACAAACTAGTCCCCGAGCCGCGGCAATCGCCGAATCAGTGCCCCTAGAGGCCTTATCCCAACTGTAAACACACTAGCATAATTATAAGTATAACTAGTTATATGTATCGTGATATTTTTATTTGATTATTTGTTTACGAGTCTGGTGATTACCTTGTATTGCTCTCCTCCGTGAGTATCCTTTGTTTCTAGTGTACTTAATGTTATTGTTATTAGCTTCTTATTGCGATTATTTAAATTGTGGGGGGTGGATGGTAGAGAATCTTCCTTCTGCCCTGGATTCCCGGGCGGCTTAAAAGCGTTGCGCCCGGTATACCCTGGTGCTCTACGATGATGCAAACTCATATGGGGATTCGCTGTTTGCCGGGGGTTTAAGTGTAGTTCCCTGGATTCCAGGGAAAAACTAGGCGCCAACATAGAGCATCTCTATACCGTGATGCAAACGCTATAGAGGAAACGCTCAACCCGGAAAATCCACATATATCTATATATGTAATAATTGGGTTCATGGCCATGCCGTGAACCCCAAGGTGACAATAGAAAATTCAGTATATACGTGGCCTCGATGAAGACAATTAAAACCAGAGGGGTCAGGATAGGGAAGTGGTGCACCAGCCGGAATCCACGCACACCAACACACCCAAAATGAAGAATCTAACCAATAGAATTGAAAGACGGTGACTAACTGTGGAGCCCCGGCGCCCCTGGAGGTGAATCTAACCAATAGAATTGAAAGACTGGCTGGCGGCCTCGGCCCCTGCCGCGGTCTAGCCGAATCTAACCAATAGAATTGAAAGTAACCCACGTCGAAGCTGCCGCGGGGCCGGCCGGGGCGAATCTAACCAATAGAATTGAAAGAGCACAGCTGAGCATGAGCGACGTCAAGAGGATAGCAGAGGAGAATCTAACCAATAGAATTGAAAGGAACTGGGCCCCCGAGGCCCAGCAGGCCGCCAGGAGCAGGAATCTAACCAATAGAATTGAAAGAAAATAAGTTTCTGCCCCAAACTACCTTCATGCAAGTGAATCTAACCAATAGAATTGAAAGTGAGTACTTCTTCCCTTGCCCATCTTTCTATTTCGAATCCTGGAATCTAACCAATAGAATTGAAAGGTATAACGGACAGATAACGAAACGGCGGGACGCCGAAGAATCTAACCAATAGAATTGAAAGGTCTTCGTCTACGCGAGGACCAGGATACCGAGCCCCATGGGAATCTAACCAATAGAATTGAAAGGTGAGTAACCGCGAGGAGTTACTAGAGGAGTTCAAGTGAATCTAACCAATAGAATTGAAAGTTGTTCCCTCAGCTTTGTACTCGCATCTCCTCCCCTGGGGAATCTAACCAATAGAATTGAAAGATTTGTGTTATTATTATTTGACTTGCAATACTTAATAGAATCTAACCAATAGAATTGAAAGTAAGAGCTTCCGTGCCTTTATCACCATTTCCATTGAGATCTTTATGAATCTAACCAATAGAATTGAAAGACCAATCCTCCATACAGGAACCCCGCAATGCAATCACATTCTCAGAATCTAACCAATAGAATTGAAAGTCCAAGACGTCCAGACTGGCCGTTTGATGAAGACGTCCGGGAATCTATCCAATAGAATTGAAAGCAGTTGTACGTCGGCTCTCTCGGCGGCGGCTCTGCCCAGAAGCTGAATCTATCCAATAGAATTAAAAGACCAGGAGAGAGGGTTAGGGAGGTCAAGGAGAGGGAGTGGCAGGTTCTGAGGGAGAAGGAATCTATCCAATAGAATTGAAAGAGTGTCGCTCTCTAGCTTCTCAAGTATCGCGAGAGCCAGGGAATCTACCCGATAGAATTGAAAGCGTGGGTGTTTGTTGTCTAGGCGGGTTTTAGGTGTCTAGTGTTTTGAGTCCCAGGTTTTCAGCGTATTCTTGTGCTTCTTGTATTTCGGTTGTTGTTGGGCGTCTTGTTAGTTCGGGCCATTTTCTCGGTATTCTTAGTACTAGGTTGTCTGGTGTGTATTGGCTCATCACGTTCACTATTATCTTGTGTTTTGGCAGGTTTTCTGCTATCCATTTGAGTACTGGTTTGGTGCAGCATTCTAGGTGGCCTGGCATTACTAGGTGTCTTATTATCATGTTTCCGTGCTGTGCTGCTGTTTTGATGTTTCTTGTTGTTACCTCCCAGTAGTTGGGGGTTGCTGCTAGTCTTAGGGCGCATTTGTTGTTGCCGAATTTGAGGTCTGGCAGCCATATGTCGATTAGGTCTGCTAGTAGTTCTAGGGCTTCGCTCGTCATGTACATGTTGCTGTTCCATAGCTGTGGTTTCCAGTGTGTTGCGTGGCGCATGCTGTCTATTATGGTGTGTATGCTTGGCACAGGGTCTCCTCCCACGTGGTTTATGTTCCTGGCGCCTCGTGCTGCGAGCTTGTCTTGGATCTCTGCTAGCATCCTTGGGGTTACCCTGGTTCCCTCGCGGGCGTGCCACTGGCTGACGTCCCAGTTCTGGCAGAAGACGCAGGTGAAGTTGCAGCCGCCGTAGAATATTGTGCCGCTTGGGACTAGGGGTGCCTCCTCCCCTAGGTGGAGGAAGGCGCTGTGCACGTAGGTGTCTAGGTCTAGCCTGCAGGCGCCTCTGCGGCCCTGGGCCCGCTCAGCCATGCACCTCCTCTCGCAGAGCCTGCAGGGGCTGGCTAGCCTGTAGGCTAGCACGGTCTTGAGGTCTAGTAGGCTCGGCTCCTCGCTGTGTAGCTCCTCCCTGTCGGGTGGCTCCTCCTCTCCATCGCGCAGCCTCCGCCACCAATCCCTGAAGGCCCGGGCCTCGCGCTCGTGGCTCCTCCACAGCTCCTCCTCGCTCGCCTCTTCCAGCTCCTCCAGGCTATCGTAGCCCGTCATCCTCCAGGCCCTGGCTAGCCTGTACTTGGGCGGCGCTTCGCCCCTCATGACGCGGACGTACCAGGAGAGCCTCTCTTCTAGGTCCGGGTGGCGGCGCCAGACGTAGATGGCGTCCGGCCTAACGTGTATCCAGGAAGCCAAGGCGGGGAGCGCACCCCCAGGCTATACAGTATTATTAAAAGGTGGGAGGGTTGTCTCTTAGGCTTGTGCTGGAGCCGTGGCGGGTCTTCAGCCTTTGAGGCCGCCGCTGTAGGCTTCTAGTAGTAGCCTCTGGGTTACTATGAAGAAGATTATCGTGGGTAGCAGGTAGAAGGTTCCGGCGGCTGCCACTATGGTTAGCTGGTAGTACTCTGCGCTGGCTACTACCTCGTCTATGAATGTTGGCAGGCTGTCCACCCCTCGGGGTTTAAGGAATACCCATAGGTAGACGAATTCCTCCCAGCCGGCTAGGAAGGTGAATATTAGTACCGCTGCTATCCCGGGCTTTATCATGGGTACTAGTATCTTGCGCCACACCGTTATCCTCGAGGCTCCATCTACTAGGGCGCTCCACTCGATCTCCCATGGTATCTTGTCGAAGAAGCCTTTGAAGAGCCATGTAGCCATGGGGACCTCCAGGGCAGCCCTTGCTAGGATGACGTAGAGCATGGTGTAGGCTACGCTGCCCTGGAGGCCCGTCAGGTTGCCCAGGGCTATGTATATTATGTAGACCCCTATTATCATTGCGACCCCGGGGAAGGCGTGGAGCAGTATCAGGCCCGCTAGCGTGACGCGGCGGCCCTTGAAGTCCATCCTGCTCAGGCTGTATGCTGCGAGCATGCTCGACACTGTAGCTACTAGGGCGACGCCGAGGGCTACTATCGCGGTGCTAGCCACCAGCTCTACGACGTTGTAGCGTAGCCCGGCGGCCGCGTAGGTCAGCTGCCCTGTAAGGAATATAACCCAGTTCTCTAGGGTTGGCTCGAAGTCCCTCAGGAGCGGGTCAGTCACTATCTCCTTGCTGAAGCTGCTAAGCATCAGCATTGTGTACGTCATGAGGACGGGGGTACTGGCTAGCAGGAGAGCCAGTGCTATTACCAGCTTGAGCCTCCAGCTTATCCCCGCGTGCGCGAGCTCCTGTGCCATCAAAGCTCACCCCGGGGCCTAGTCACGAGCCTCTGGAACCCCATGATCCTGAGGGTGATGAGGCCCAGCACGGCTCCTATCGCGACTAGAACCGTGGCAGCGGCGGCGGCGAGGCCCTGTCTCTGGTCGCCCAGGAAAGCGGTGGTGAACACGAAGAGGCTCCAGGTCTGGCCCCAGAGCCTGTCTATGGTGCCCCACTGGTAGAGCAGGAATATGTGGGCATAGGTGGTCAACAGGCTAAGCAGCTGCCAGACGGTGACGAAGACTAGGTGCCAGCGGAGCTGGGGGAGGATTATTCTCCTGACCAGGGTTAAGTTGCCGGCGCCGTCCACCCTAGCAGCGGCTATGTACTCCCAGGGCAGGCTCTTTATGGCGCTGTAGAAGACTATCATGCCGAAGCTCACGCCGACCAGGCCGTTGACGAACACTAGGATCATCCAGGTGCCCACGGGGAGGTGCCAGAGCTTCCAGTCTATGGGCTCGCTTATCAAGCCCAGAGAGAGGAGCACCTTGTTGAGCGTGCCCAAGTCGCTGCTGTGGAAGAAATAGTACCAGAGGAGGCTGTACACCGCTACTGGCGTCATCCTGGGGAGCAGCCAGAGCAGCCTGTAACCGGTACTCACCCGCTCCTCGAGAAAGAAGGTGAGTATGGCTAGGGTGAGGCCGCCGACGACGTTTATGAATAAAGTGGCTGCTACGAATACTATCGTTGTGATGACGGCGTACTTGACCTTAGGATTGTTGAACGCCATGTACCCTAGGATCTCGTAGTTATAGGTGCCTACGAACTCTGTGAGCCCCCTCTGTATGTTCCAGTTTCGGAGATCCGTGAAGCTAGCGTAGAGGGTGACAATAACGGGGAGCACGAAGAAGAGGATCACTAGCGTCATGGCGGGTCCGAGGAAAAAAGCGAGTGTAAGGGCCCTGGAATAGCTCAAGGCCCCTACTCACCCCTTCAGCCACCGACCAGAGACTCCCCCCTTTATGGGAAGGTCCAGCCCTGCGGTATCTCGCCTACTATCTCTATCGCCTGCGCTAGCTCGGGGTCGGCCCTTATCTGGTCCAGCACGTACTGGGTGGCCTCCTCAGGGGTCATCTGACCCTTCAGCACGAAGTCGACGGCCTCCTTGAAGAACTCCGCTAGCGGCTGGTAGGCCCAGTGGAGCGGCGGCACATTGGTGTAGTTCAGCATGTACGACACCTTGCTCAGGAACTCGATGTTTATCGGGTTAGCGGTCTTCACTGATAGCTCGGCGAAGGCGTCCCTCGCCTCGGGGTCTAGTATGAAGTCTAGGTTGCCGCTGGCGAGCTTCTGTATGAACTCCTGGTCGTTCATCAGCTGCGCCGACTTCTCCCTTATGGGCAGGTGGCTGCTCACTATGCTGTGAATCGCGTTGAGGTCTGGGTCGTTAGCCTTGACCACTAGCAGGAAGGCTATCATGTGGTAAGCGTCCTTCAGCTTCTCATAGTCCGGGTTCAGCTTGCCGGCGTTAGCGCTGATCATGAATGCGAAGGGCTGGCTAAGGGTTACAGGGCTCTTGCCTGGCTCTCCAGCCGGGAAGAGGCTGTACGCGAACTTCTCGTAGACCTCCTCAGCGGTTAGGGGCCTCCTCTCGCCGGTCTGCGGGTCTAGGTAGTAGTCCTTGGTCTGCCACTCTGTCCAGTACCATATGCCTCCTATGTCGAAGGCTGTCTTAGCGCTCACTATAGTCGGGTGTATTTGCTTGTACCAGTCCCACTCTAGCATGTTCTCCGGTGTCAGGCCGTTTCTGGCTAGAGCGTACTCCACTGAGAGCCACTTGTAGAGGGCGTCAACGTAGAGGTAGAGCTTCTCCGGGTCCTCGCCGGTGAACTCGCCGCCGAAGGCATAGTAGAACTGTACCAGGTCTGGGTGGGCGGTGCCCTTCCTGTGAATCACGCCCCACTCCGAGCAGCCCTGATCCACGGCCTCCTTAGCTATCCTAAAGATATCGTACCAGGTGTACTCGCCGGCGTCAACCTTCTGAGCTATCTCCCAGGCGTCGTAGCCGAGGCAGGCCATCACGGGCTTGAGTATGTAGAGGGGCCTGGCCTCAGTGTCCTGGGGCAGGGCGTAGACCCTGCCCTTATAGGTCACAGCGTTCATCAGGCTCTCATAGTAGTCTGCCAGCTCGGTGTTCTTATAGGCCTCAACGTAGGGGGTCAGATCGAGGATGTAGCCCTCCTCGGCGAAGGTGCTTATCCACCTATAGCTTACAGCTATAATGTCGGCTTCCTGCCTCTGTGGGAAGCTCTGAAGGAACACCTCAGCAGGCTCGTCAGCCTTGGCACTGAACTTCTTATCCTCAATGACTATCCTCAGCTGTAGGCCCTCCTCCTCGAGGATCTTGTTTAGCCTGGCAGCGGCCTCCACTATACCGTAGACCCTATGGATGCTGTTCGGGTCTCCAGCGCCGTGAACCCTGAACTTGACCTCGGTAACGCCGTTAGCCTCAAGATACCGAGCTATATTAACTATGTCGGTCCTCACGTCACCGGTTAGCTGCGGCAGCTGAGGCGCGACGCCCTCCTGGCCACCGGTAGCCTGTTCCTGCTGCTGGCCGGCGGCGGGCTGCTCCTCCTGTGCAGGAGCCTCGGCAGGCTGCTCGCCGCCTCCAGCGAAGAGGAAGTAGCCCGCTATTAATATGATGAGGACGACGACCACAGCGCCAGCTATAAGTAGGGTTCTATTCTGGGTGGCGCCGGCCAAGGCTAGTCACCCGTTGAACGCCCGATGAGGACTCCTCACACGCCATAGTATAAAGTGCAGGGCTTTAAGTTTTTGAATACGCCCGATAGAAACGCGTCTCCCCAAGGAGTTTCCCACCAAACCCCCACAGCAAAACAGGAGACACCAGGGAACATGAAAAGGGTATACGAGAGGCGGGTAGCACTACACCGCAACCACTAAGCGACAATCAGGCCTCAAGGAATACCACTTTAGGGGGCCGGTGAGGAGGGCGTTGACTAAGGAAGCCCCTCTCAAGCCCCTCCCCACACCTGGGGGAGCCGGGAGGGGCTGGGCGGTGACTGGTGCAGCCCCCCGAGGCCCCTACTCAATACCGCCTAGCGCCTCGCCTTCACGGCTCTCGGAGCCCGTTTCAGCAGGCCGATTATGAGCTGGTCAGCCCTTCGCAGTGCCTCCCTACTAGTTCCAGGCAGGTACCAGTAGATGGCATAGTACCCTTCTAGCTTAGCCCCGACCGCTTTGACTCCCGCTTCCCGGAGTATCTCCCAGAGGGCTGACTCGTCGGCCCTCGGCAGCTGTGAGGGGTCGCCGCAGGGGCCTAGCCTGCAAGCGGCGCATGCGAGTCCATGGCTATCTATGTTGCTGCTGCAGCTGGCCGGGAGCACTTTGAGCCCTAGCTCCCCGGCTATCCTGGCCACCTTCTCCTTTAGATCCCTCCCTCTAATCGGTACCTGGTCCCTAGGGTTCCTAGGGTGGCGCGGCAGCCTGGCCTCTATAATGCTGGGGTCCACGGCCTTCGAGGCCTTGAGCCTCCTCAGGATGCCTGGAGTGACCCTGAGGGTGCCGGGCACTACCTTTCTAACGCCGGCCTCAGCAGCCCTAGCTAGGATCTCCTCCGCCTCTGCATCCGTGACCCCAGGGATTATGGGGCGTAGGAAGAGTGTCACGCTGAAGCCCGTCTCAGCCAGGATACGCATGAACTCCAGCCTCTCATCCGGCGGGCTGGCACCGGGCTCGAGCAGCCTCCACTTCCTAAGCGTCGTTATAGACACTAGCACGTCTATCCGGGGATCCACGGACTCCATGAACTCCTCCAGCAGCCTCCCCTTGAGAGCGGTCTTTGTACTCACCTGCTGGGGGTTACCTAGCAGGTCCCGCGTGGCTCTCAGGTACTCGAGCGCCCTCCCAGCGGTCTCGGGCATGAAGGGCTCGGTGACGCTTCCAAAGGCTAGCAGCGTGCCCTTGGGGCCCGGGACGAAGTAGGGGTTCACTAGTAGAGCGTAGACTAGCTCCTCGCCCGTGAGGGGGTAGGGCTGGGGCTTCATAGTGAAGCCCATATCGTAAATGTAGCAGTAGGCGCACCCGTAGCTGCAGCCCATCCCAGTATGTATGGTCATCCCGCAGGGTATCGGGGACCTGCGGGCGTGCCAGTCCCTCCTAGCTCTCTCCAAGGCCTCCCTAGGCAGCTTAGACTCGAGCTCTCCCGCCAACCTACGCTTCCATTCAAGCACCTCTCTTACCGTGGCAGCAGACACAGTGTCGGGGCCCAGCTCAACCCTCCTCTTCAATTCACCCTCCCCCCATAAAGGGGAGGGCGAACCCTCTTTAACCCCTCTCAGACAGCCCCGGGAAGACTTGGGTGGACTGGGCAGTGGCTAGGAAGAAAGGTGCACCCCAGGAGCAGGCTAAGGGCGGCGAGGAGGAGCTAATAGTAGAGCTGACCCCGCGCCTGGTGGAGAGGGCTAAGAGGGAGCTTGCCAGGGAGAAATGGCTCACCCCACACAAGGTAGCCCAGCGTTACGGCATAACCGTGAGCCTGGCAAGGAAGCTGCTAAGAGAGCTAGAGGAGCAGGGAGTAATAGTGCTCTTCTCGAGGAATAGAAGAGCCCCAGTATACCTGCCAAAGGACAAGGCACCCACAGCCCCGCCTAGGGGCCTTTAAACCCTGGATGACCCGGCGCCACCACTGCTAAACCCGAGGGGTGGAGAGGGGCGGGGCCGAGGGCCTTGCCCCTAGTCCTCATAGCCGGTTTTGGCGAGGACTCTGGAAAGACCACGCTAGCGGTTAGCCTGGTTGCAGCCCTCAGGCGCTCAGGCTTTAACGCAGCTGCATTCAAGCCGCTAGGCGCGACAAGGATATGGCTGCACCCCTCGGTTCTCAGGGTCTCAAGCGAGAGAGGATACCTAGTAACCTGGGATGGCTATGTTCTCTCCAAGGCCGTGGATGGCGACCCGGAGATGGTTAACCCTGTGGCGGGGTTCACGGTGCCCCTTGACCCCTTCAAGGGCTCGGGCTACTCTGAGGTGCTTTCCGCTTTAAGGGTCAGCAGCTGCACAGGCTCGAGGCTCCACCTCTACGAGCCCCGCACTCTAGAGGCTGCACCGCCCTCTCTTGCATCCTCTCTCCTGCAAGTGCTGGAGGGCGTAGACCCTAAGCCTCTTCCCGTGAGCAGGGGAGGCCTTATGAGGGTTATAGAGGAGGCGGGCCTGGAAGCGGCGGATGACTGCTTGAAGACGCTCCTCTCCAGGAGCGACGTCGTGGTGGTTGAGAGTAATAGCGACGTGGCGGCGCCCACGCCTCTAACGGCGAGGCCCGACCTGGTGGTCGCTGTGGCTCCCGGGAGGGCAGCAATCTATCGAGGCGACAGGTGGACGCTGGCCCTCAGCCTGGTAGCGCCTCACAGACCCCACGCCGCCGTCGTCGAGGAGATTGTAAAGCTCCTGAAGCCGCTGAAGATACTCGATTTACCCCTGGTAGAAGACCCCCTAGAGGGCATACCAGAGAACTACATAGAGGCTGTTATCGAGGAGGTTGAAAGCCTTGCGGAGAAAGGCTCCACGGGGCAGGGCTGAAGCCCGCCACAGGCTCCCCCCACGCGACACTGTAAACACTCTATAACCGATATAATAGTGTAGGCCCCTAGCTAGGTAGACTGTAGCCAGGGTATAAGGCGCTACGGAGCCCGGATCCTAATGAAACGTGGCTCCCTGATAGCAGCGGTAATCCTAGTAATGCTACTCTTTCAGGCCCCACAGGCTATAGCCTCAGCATCGGAGGAGGGAGCCTCACTATCGATCATCGACGAAGCCGGCGATGCATTCTCACAGGGAACTAAGACTATCCTAAGTGCTTCACAGGCCGACGTAAGCATGGTTGAAGTGCTAGCTAGCGGCGGCGAGTTCAGGGTCGCCTTGATAGCTGCAGAGGGGTTCCCATCACCCGGCCAGGTTGAAGATGGGAATCTCTTCGTAGGATACGCTGTTCAGGCTTACCTGGAATTGGGGTCTGGCGAGGGGGCAGTCCTGGTGCAGCTTGACGCCATGCTAGTGCCCCAACCGTTCCAAATGGAGACAGTGGTGGCTACACTCGAGGGCTCTTGGGGCTCGGTGTCTGTATCGGGCTTCATTGATGCCAGCAGGGAGAGGATTGAGTTAGTCGTGACCAGCGAGAGCCTGGGAGAGTCGTATCTACAGAGCCTCTCAGAGGCTCTCAGCAGCGGCAACACGCTTCTAGATCTTGAGTTCGCCGTGATAGTGGTAGACGAGGCTTTTAACCCGGTCCAGACCATAGTGGATGAGGTAAGCTACGTGGAGGGCGGCGAGGGAGAGGCGGGACAGGGAGGACCCGGAGATACTGCGACTACCAGCCCTGGCCACCAGCCCGAGAGCGGCGAGCTGGAGCCTTACTATTCTGTTCTCGAGTCTACGGATTCCACGGTTAGTGTTGGATTCTCCGCGAAACCAACGATCTCATTCTCGATAAAGGAGGAGGACGGCGAATACGTGGTATCTTATAGTGCCGAGGCTCGAGGTTTCTCTAGGGGCGCAGCCTTCGTGGCAGTAGCTATTGAAGTATACTATGCTGGCTCGCTGGTGGCACAGTCATCCTTCAACTCTCCAATAGGCCCCGGAGCGGTCGATGACGGAACGCCTGTGGATGGATTGATGGAAGAGTATGAGGTGGTTATGCCCGGCGGAATGGGGAGCACGAGTATTAGGGTAGCCGTGGAGCCGGGCGGAGACGGCTGGAGCGAGTGGTTCTTCGAGATGAGCATTGAGAGGAGAATACCCAAGGCTACAATGCATGGCGTGGAGGCGAGCGGCCTAGAGAGGGTGTTCATAGAGGAGAGGAATCCGAGGGTTCTCACTTCCAGCATTGAAGCTGTTTTCACTGTAATAGGCTTCTCCGATTACAGTGGAAGGCTTTATGCCGTGAAGAACGAGTACGCTGAGATAACCGTGAGCCTATCTACAGCATCACCGTCCAGCACGTCTACCATGATGGGTGAGGGGGCTGAGAGCAAGAGGGGCCATGGAGGCACCGTCAACGAGCAGACAGGTTACACGGAGCCGGCAGGCACTAGTGCCCGGGAGAGTGCCCGGGAAACCGAGGATAGCGGTTCGAGCATCAATCCCCTCCTAGCGGCTGCTGCCTTGGCGGCGACTGCTATCGTTGCTGTGATAGCTGTGGCTGCTGCTAGGTTGAGAAGCTGAGAGTAGATGCGTGTCTACCTGCAGAGTCTAACTGGCACTACTTTTTTGTTGAGGGGTAACGCAACATTGTAGACGTGAACCCCGCCTACTACCGCTCTGGGCGTGCCTTTGTGCGCGTGGCCATGGATGGCTACATCGGGCTTCTCCTTCTTAATAACCTCCTCCATAAGGCTACTGTAGAGGTACGGCCATATCCTGGGGTCCTCCCCCGCCAGCGTGGCCCTAGCCAAGCCATAGTGGCTCGCCAGGATAACGTAATCTGCTCCGCCTCTGGCCTCCCTGAGCAGCCCAGCTATCTTCCTCGGCCTCTCCCTGTAAACCCTATAGAGCCATGGCATGTTCCTGGCCTGCCACCTAGTAGGCCTCTCTAGGGCACCTTGAGTGCCGACAATCCCCAGCGTGGCACCCTCACACTCGATATACAATACCTCATCGTCTAGCCAGGCAACCTCGGGCGCTAAGCGCTTAAGAATAGGCCTAGACTGCTCGTACTCCTCGTTGCCGAAGACAGCCACAAGCCTTGCCCCCGGAAAACGCCGTTTAACCATTGCCACAACAGGCTCCACCATGGGAGCCCTTCCCCTATTCACTATGTCGCCCGCCAGTATGAGGACGCATGGATCTCCCTCGTTCCACGAGCTGAGAGCCTCCCTAAGGAGGGAGAGGAACCTGGGAGAGTGAACGTCGCTGACCGCAGCAATAACGAATCCACACTCCATTCCAGGGCGCCTCAGTGCTTTGGCCCCTCCTCAGCGGCCCCAGGAAGGGGGCTGCGAGGAGGCTTAACATAATCCCCTCGCTCCCCTCTCTGGGGCCTCAGCGACGCCACCCCCTCTTTCCTCTACAAGACTGCGAGGTCCGGGGTGGTCTCTTGGGTCCCTCACCGGCGCCCCGCCGTAGGCTGTAGTATTTTAGCTGCGTGAGGTGAAGAGGATTATTCTCTCGTCCCAGCCGCTGCTCTTGACCCTAGCGTAGCCGAGTATCTCTAGGGTGATTAGGGCCTTGACTACTTCTGCCCTGCTGGGGCGTAGACCTGTGCTTTCAAGCTCTGTTATCAAGTCCGTCTCTCTCACGGGCACATCGCCGGCCCGTGAGAGCTTGTAGATGGCCTCGTATACGGCGTTTAACAGGGTTAAGCCGCGCCATACTGCATTTGATCTCGAAGCCATTACGGGTCAGCCCCTTCCAGCGTTAGAAGGTTATGGTGGGCGCCCTGCCGGGTCTTCTCGCCTGTTCCTGCATCTGCTTCATCTGGTCCAGCCATCTCTGGTAGTACTCGATCATCTGCGGCGTCACGCTGGGCCTCACCTTCTCCAGCGCCTTCTCGAAGTGCCTCATCCTGACTACCTTGCTGTTTATGTCCTCTCTCAGCGCTATGAGGCCCGCCTCCCGTACTAGGGCTTCTATGTCGGCGCCTGTGTAGCCCTCGGTGCGTCTAGCTAGCTCTTCTAGGTCTACGTCCTCTGCTAGCGGCATCTTCCTGGTGTGTATCCTTAATATCTGCAGACGGCCCATTAGGTCCGGCGGCGGCACGTAGATGAACTTCTCTAGCCTGCCGGGCCTTAGTAGAGCCGGATCTATCATGTCGGGCCTGTTAGTCGCCGCTATGACTACCACGTCTTGTAGGGCGGTGATGCCGTCTAGCTCTGTCAACAGCTGGCTCACGATCCTCTCGGTAACCCTGCTGCCTAGATCAGTCCCCCTAGCCATGGCTATAGCGTCTATCTCGTCGAAGAATATCACTGCGGGAGCGTACTGGCGGGCCTTCGCGAAGATCTCTCGTATGGCTCTCTCGCTCTCTCCTACCCACTTGCTCAGTATCTCCGGGCCCCTGACCGCGATGAAGTTAGCCCCGCTCTCAGTGGCGACCGCCTTGGCTAGTAGCGTCTTGCCGGTGCCGGGCGGGCCGAAGAGGAGCACCCCCTTAGGCGGCTTTATCCCTATCCTCGTGAAGGCCTCCGGATACTTGAGCGGCCACTCGACGACCTCCCTGAGCTCCTGCTTCACCTCCTCTAGCCCGCCGATGTCGTCCCAATGGACCTCAGGTACCTCGACGTGAATCTCCCTTAGGCCACTTGGAGTTATATCCTTCAGGGCGGCCATGAAGTCCTCCATCTTGACTACCATGCGCTCCAGCAGCTCCTCGGGTATCTTCTCCTGCTCCAGGTCTATCTCGGGCAGATAGCGGCGGAGGGCGTGCATGGCTGCCTCTCTAGCAAGAGCCGCTAGATCGGCGCCCGTGTAGCCGCGGGTCATCTCGGCAAGCTTCTCCAGGTCCACGTCCTCCGCTAGCGGCATGTGCCTCGTGTGGATCTGCAGTATCTCCAGCCGGCCAGCCTTATCGGGCAGCGGCACCTCTATCTCCCTGTCGAAGCGGCCCGGCCTTCTCAGGGCAGGATCTATAGCGTTGGGCCTGTTGGTCGCAGCTATCACTATAACCTGGCCCCTACTCTCAAGCCCGTCCATGAGGGCTAAGAGCTGAGCAACGACCCTGCGCTCCACCTCGCCTACGACCTCGTCCCTCTTAGGCGCTATAGCATCTATCTCGTCAATGAATATCACGCTAGGCGCATGCTTCTTAGCCTCCTCGAATATCTCCCTGAGCCTCTGCTCGCTCTCACCATAATACTTACTCATTATCTCCGGGCCGTTAATCGCTATGAAGTAAGCGTCGCTCTCGTTAGCCACGGCCTTGGCCAGGAGCGTCTTACCAGTGCCCGGAGGCCCGTAGAGTAGGATACCCTTAGGCGGCTCGATACCCAGCTTCTTAAAGATCTCGGGGTGCCTCAGGGGTATCTCTACTAGCTCCCGTATCCTCTCTATTACATGCTTCAGCCCGCCTATATCCTCGTAGGTAACCCTCTGTACCCTGCTCTGCGCGACGGGCTTCTCAAGCACGTCTACAACGGTCTTCTCGGTTATTATAACGGGTCCTTTAGGCCTCACGTGGACCACGTGGAGCTGCACGGCCTGACCTATAACGGGCACGGTCACTATGTCGCCCTCCATAATCGGGGTGCCTATAAGCTTCTTCTTCACGTACTTCTTGAAGCTATCATCTATACTCATACTGTAGCTAGGCGCTAGCTTAACCCTAGTAGCGGGCCTCACCATAGCCTTCCTCACGATAACCTTCTCCCCTATATTGACGTCGGCGTTCTTCCTGAGGATGCCATCCATCCTTATGATGTCGAGGCCTGCATCCTCGGGGTAAGCGGGCATAACTATAGCCACGGTCCTCCTCCTACCCTCTATCTCGACAACATCGCCGGCATCAACACCAAGCTCCTTCATCACACCTATATCAATCCTGACCCTCCTCTTACCGGCGTCCCTCTGCCTCGCCTCAACCACTCTCAGGACGACCTCTTTCGGGCGCCCGCCGGCGCCTACAGAAGCCATGGCTCTAGCTGCACCTCTCACTCAGGCCGAAAAACAAGTTTTGTGTACACGGGGGTATATTTTAAAGGTGGAAGCCCCAGGCGATACCCGGGCTCCCCTCCGAGTCAACGGCTAGAAGCCGGCTTTATCTAAGACCTCCAGCGCCGCCTCAACGGCTGCCGCCCGCCTTACAGGCTGGCCGAGCCTCCTTAGTGCCCTTTCAAGTGCAGCCAGCACGGCCACAACATCGTTAGCGTCTACCTCGCCCATGTGGCCTACCCTTAGTATCCTGCCCTTAAGGCCGCCCAGCCCCCCGGCCACCTCGACGCCGAGCCTGCGCAGCTCCCCGTATAGCCTGCCCCACTCAACCCCTGGGGGCAGCCACGCAGCAGTCACGGTAGCGGCCCTGAAGGGCTCCTCCGCCACGAGGCGTAGACCAGCAGCCTCTAGACCCCTCCTGACAGCCTCAGCAAGTACTGTGTGCCTCCTGTACCTGGAAGCAAGGCCCTCACCGTGTATCCTCTTCAGGGACGCATGAAGAGCGTAAACCAGGTTAACGCTGGGGGTGAAGAGGTAGTTGCGTGTAGACTCCATCTCGGCTAGAAGCCTAGGATAGTCGAAGTACACGCCGCCCCGGGACTCAGAGAGAAACTCCTCGCCGCCACTCCTATAGGCGACGATGGCGAGGCCCGGAGGCGCCGCCAACGCCTTCTGGCTCCCGGTAAACACCACGTCAACGCCCCACTCATCCATAGCGACCTCCATTCCCCCAACGCTAGCCACGCCATCAACTAGAACCCTAACACCTCTATCCCGGGCCGCCGCGGCTAGCTCCCTCAATGGATTAGCAACTGACGTACTAGTCTCGACGTGCTGAAACGCAACTACATCGTAGTCAGACCTGGAAAGCAGGGATTCAAGATCTCCCCTGGTAAAGCCCCTACCAACACGGGAATCCACTACATCGACCGAGGCACCAGCAGCCCTGAGAACGCGCTCAAGATAGCCGCCGAAATGGCCTGCCCTCAAGACCAGAGCCCTACTGCCAGGCCCTACAACGCTCCTCGCCGCCACCTCCATAGCAAGGCTCCCGCTACCTGGAAGCAGCAACACGGGGCCCTGGGTACCGAAGACTGGACGGAGAAGCTCAAGCGTCTCCCGGTGTACCTCCTCGAACTCGGGGCTAGTATGGGAGGCAACTGGTCTAGCAGCAGCCAAAAGCACCTCAGCATCAACCATGGTAGGCCCGGGTATCATAAGGATGCGGCCCAACCCCACAGCACCCCCAGGGAAGGCAGTGTAGATCCAGGGCTAGGTTATGTGTCGGCTAGCGAGTGTTAAGCAGTCTACAGAACCGGGTAACTTAAAGGGTAGAAGCCGAGGACGGGTATACTAGCTCTTTAAAAGCTGCCGTCTGGGATCGGGCTGGACCCCTCCCACGGCCCGGCGCCGGAGCAGTTTTTATTCAGGGCTTAGCTTATCCTGGTTACGCTCTCTATCTCCACTTCCTGTATGCCCTCTACGCTCCTCAGTATGCTCTCCAGCTCCTCGGTGCCGCCCTCAGTCTCCTCGGGTATTGCTACGGCGAGCTGTAGCGCTTTGAGGCCGAATGCTATGGGTACCTCCCTCGTGTCTATGACCTCGAAGCCTTCGGGTAGCTTGGACTTTATAGTTTCCAGGAGCTTGTTCAAGTCGGCCTCGGGACTGTCCGGGTAAACCTTAGCTATCACGGCTACACGAGCCACCACACGCCACCCCTCGCTCCTCACTCATTCACGGGCCTATGAAGCCGCAGTTAGGACACTTATACTGGGTGGCCTGCACCCTGCACCTCTCACAACGCCATATCTCGTAGGCTCCGCAGCTGGGGCACATGAAGTGGACCGCCCTACTGTGGGGCTCTATCAGGCGGCCGCAGCTAGTGCAGCGAGGGGGCTTCACGTCGTCGTAAACATCTATCCTTCTAGGTACCGTCGCCATGTCCTCCCAGCACCCGCCCCTCCCGGTGGTGCTTCTAAGCCTTTTAATTCAGCTACCCCTAAGCTCGTACACCACGAGCTCGGCCTCGCCTAGGCGGCGGAGCTCCTCGTCGAGCCTCTCAGGCTCCACGGGGCCCTCCCTGGAGGCGCTCGCCACAAGCCTCCCTCCACAGATCTTAACGTAGACATCCCCGCGGCTGCCAGCACTCAACACGGCAATATAGCACTTGTCGGGCGAGAGGCCGGTGCGTTCAGCTATCCTGGCGACCAAGTCCCCGAGGCTCCCCATAGGGGCAGAGTATCCTGGGCGGCACCTCTCACAGGCACCCCGGGAGGGCGTAGAGGCTTCTCCCTCCCCCTTCCCCCTTGCCCCATCTATTGCGTGGATTGCCGGGGTCTGGATAAGGGGGTTAAGAGCCCGTGTATTTGTCCCTTACGTGGAGGTAGGAAGGGTGGCCCCGGGCTGGGCTTCGAGGTTGAATTAGTGGGTGTAGGGTTTAAGGGGC
>JALTZJ010000070.1 GCA_027046245.1 Acidilobaceae archaeon | reverse complement strand
TAAACCACCCAATAATCCAGGGCAGAAGGAAGATTCTCTACCATCCACCCCCCACAATTTAAATAATCGCAATAAGAAGCTAATAACAATAACATTAAGTACACTAGAAACAAATAAATCCCATGGAGGAGATCAATACAAGGTAATCACTAGACCCGTAAACACATAAACAAACAAGAAAACAAGAACATATGTAAATAGTTAAACTTATAAGTATGTTAGTGTGTTTACAGTTGGTATGATGCCTCCAGGGGCGCTGATTCGGCGATTGCCGTTGTGTGGTTATGTTTGTCTGTGTTTTTACTCTTGTTGTTTGGGGTGTTTGTGGTTTGGGTGGTGCTGTGTTTGATGAAGCTGTGAGGGTTCTTGCTGGTGTTGTCGGTGTTGATGTTGGTGAGGCTCGTGAGTTGCTGGGTCGTCGGAGTGTTAGGGTGTTGGGGTTTGAGGGGGTTAGGTATGTTAGTTTTAGGCGGGGTTTGAGGGGGTTCGAGGAGGGTACTCTTATTGCGTGGAGTGGTGGCGAGGTTAGGGTTGTTCATGGTTATCCTAGTATTAGGCGTGTGTTGATTCCTGATGTTGCTCTTCCTAGGTGGTTCGGTGGTGGGCGTGTTGTTTTGGAGGAGAAGATGAATGGTTATAATGTTAGGGTTTTTGGTTTGAGGGGTAGGGTTTATGCTGTTACTCGTGGCGGGTTGATTTGTCCTTATACTACTCGGAGGCTTCGTCGCTTGTATGGCGAGGGCTTGGTTGCTGCTCTTGAGTATCTTGGCGGCGAGGAGGAGTATTTTATTGCTGGTGAGGTTGTCGGGGTTGAGAACCCATATACCCGTTATTATTATCCTGAGGCTCCCGAGTTTGATTATTTCGTTTTCGACGTGTTTAGGGGTGGGGAGCCGCTTCCGTTGAGGATTCGCGATGCTGCCGTCGAGGCTGGGGGGTTGCGGCGGGTTAGGGTTCTTGCCGAGATTGAGCCTGGGGATTCTACTGCTTTCTGGCGTGTGATTGAGGGGCTTGAAGTTGAGGGTAGGGAGGGTGTTATTGTTAAGGATCCAGAGTATAGGGTGCCTCCGCTGAAGTACACTACGTCCGCTACTAATATTGGTGATCTTAGGCTCGGCATGGCATTCCCCTTCGACGAGGGCAGGGGCTTCCTCTTCAGCCGGGTGGTTAGAGAGGTGTTTAAATCGTGGCAAGGTAGGGGTGCCGGTGCCGAGGAGCTTGGCCGCGCTATCCTCGAGCCCGCTGTTGCTAGTGTGGAGAGGGTGAGCCGTGGAGAGCCGCTCGTGGAGGAGTTCACCCTGACTATGGAGGATATACGTGAAGTCGAGGAGCTAGTAGAGTACTTCGCCGGCTTGGGGGTGCCGGTTAGCCTAGTCTCGGTGGAGCACCTGGAGGGTGGGAGAGTCAAGGCTAGGTTCGCTAAGGCGAAGGAGAGCGAGAGGGAGATAAGGAGGATCCTCGCGACGGGGCTTAGCCCCCTAGACTAGCACTGGGGGTGGAGCAGGGTTTGGAGCTGCGTGGCGGCGAGTCTGTGGGGCCTCCTGCCAGGCTGCCTCGGAGGCTCGTAGCCGATACAACTATGTTCACTGATGTGAGGCTCCGCGAGATACTCGGAGCTCCCGACCTCGACAAGGCTGTAGAGATAATGGCTAGGATTCTGTCCCGCGCTGCTAACATACTAGACGTGAAGGTCTACGTAGCGCCTAGCGTCGAGCGCGAAATGGAGGTATTCATGCTAGCCAATGGCGTGCGCCGGGAAACCCTTGAGAGCCTGAAAGCGTGGCTCATAGTGAAGCCCCCCAGCCTCCACGATCTCAGAGTGCCAGCGAGCGTGTTCCGCCGTTACGTAGAGCTAGTAAGACAAAGGCTAGACAAGGGCCTGAGGATAGCTGAGGAGCACGTGAGGAAAGCATACCACCAGGAGGAAGCCAAGGTGATACGGGGCCTAAGAGAGCGGTACCGGGAGGGCACACGCAAAGGAGTAGTAGACAGCATTCAAGACATAGACACGGTCTTCCTAGCGATGGAGCTAAAAGCAGCAATAGTCAGCAGCGACGAGGGAGTAAAATGGCTAGCACAAGAACTAGGAATACCCGTGCTGAGCCCCGTAGAGATGCTCAACCTCCTACTAAAAGCCGAGCAAAACCTTAGACAGGCAACACACACGCCTACAATAGAGGAGGGCGGCCGGGGAGCCGCTGAGGAAGAGCCATCACAGAGAGGCCCCCCATAAAAGAAATCAACGTGCCAGATCCCCGGGGGGCCGGTGACTGACACGCCCTTCACCGAGACCCGCTCCCCGGCCGCCGCGAAAAGAAATTACAAGGCCGGGGTTAGACGCTGAGCGGGGCAGAGAAGGGGGGGAGGCAACCACCATGCCAACCTATAGAGAGGCTGCGGAAAGGCTGGCACAAGAGGTGGGCAGGCTCCTCGGAGCCCGGCTTGAGCCCGCCTCAGAGCTCTCGCTAGGTGATAGCGAGGCTTACATGTACATTGGAGACGGCCACGAGTTCACAGTGAGATGCGGCCCCTGCGGCTGCGAAGCCATGCTACGGCGAGACGACGAGCCCCTAGCATACTGCGGTCTCAAATGCGGCCCCGACCCCCAGGCCCGCGACTCCGGGGAAGCCCTTGAAGCAGCCGCCATTCTAGAGGCAGCGCTGGAGAAGGCAAGAGTCCCCCGGCTAAGAGAATGCTGAAGCCCGGCTACCCGGAAGCGGTGCAGGGGAGGAGAATGGGGCCCCGAGGGTGAGGGGGCTGTGAGGAGACCGCCAGTGGCCTTACCCCTCCCGGTGTGCATGCCTGGGGAGGGGGTTGAGGAGCTTTCAGCGGTCGAGCCCCCGTAATTTCTGCACCCTTGGGGCCCGCTCAGGCTCCCCCGCGGCGCTTCTCTCCCCCTCTGTTCTTGGTGGGGAAGTGTAGGTGGCAGGCTTCTCCTCTTCTGCTGAGCTGCTTAGACGTCTATGTCGCCGTTTTCTTCTTCTATTCGAAGCGACCACATTGAAGGGTTAGTGTATATTGTTAGGAGGGTTGCCTCCGCCACCTCTATTGTTGCTCTCCCGTGTTCTAGGTGCACTGCTTCTATTGTTGTCCCGTTTTTTGGAGTCACTACTACTAGCTCCTCTGTTTTGTGTGCTATCAGTCTTGAGAGGGCTTTGGCGGCGTTTAGCCTGTAGAGCCTCGTCTTCTCGTTTTGATCGTCTAGCATTGATAGTAGGCTTCTCCTCATGCTATGGCGCCTTCTTCTATCTAGGTCTCTCTGCTTCATCACTGCTATCCATAGGTTCTTCAGGTCGATGACTGCCTCCATTAGGGTGACGCCGTGGACTGCTGGCTCGCCTACGTGGTACCCCTCTAGGGTTACTCTATGGTTTCCT
This sequence comes from Acidilobaceae archaeon, assembly GCA_027046245.1. Taxonomy (GTDB): domain Archaea; phylum Thermoproteota; class Thermoprotei_A; order Sulfolobales; family Acidilobaceae; genus Aeropyrum. The sequence goes on along the minus strand of JALTZJ010000070.1, from coordinate 27,630 downwards.
ATCTCAGCCTCTATTAGTGAGAGCTTAGAGGCTTGCCTGGCTACCTCTTCTAGTCTGTTCAGCGTTTCTACCTTTACTCCCCTCTCTATTGCTCTCTGCGCTGCTATGGCTAGCGCCTCTATCAGCGTTGCATGTATCGTGTTGCTAATTATGTTGCCTGTTACGAGGGGGTGGGGGCCTGGCAGCTTGCTGTTAGCTGCTACCAAGGCTAGGGCTGCGGCTGACCTGGCCGACGCTTTCTCGATGATGCCTGAGAGAGCCTCCTCTGGTAGGCTGGCGAGCGTGTTCCAGAGGGTTATAGCGTATGCTGCAGTACCTGCATCCTTGAACACCTCTAACGGGTGGGGGCCCGGCCCTAGGTCTATCCATGTATCGGAGTCCCCACGGCTGCTCTCGGGGTTTAATGGCTCCTCCCTGCGATCTCTGCGGGGCGGCCTGAATACTTCTATTTCTTCGCTGGCCGCGAATTGGGCGAGGAGAGGGTTGGTATATGGCGATATCCTCCTCTGTAGCCCTGCCAATACTAGGCCCACCTCTATACACTCTATGCCGCAGTCATGCCTGGCCCATTCATCGTCTAGAGCATCGTCACTGCCTGAAGACGGCCTGCTCCACGGATGCAGATTCACTATAGCCTGTTCTAGCCCTTTAGCAGCGGCCTTCAACCTTGTTATACGACTCCTATCACTCCCGTAGCCCTCAAGGATTCTAGCGTAACGTTGGTACGCCTCCATCAATAAATCGTCGAGGCCTACATAGACCTGAAGGGCTGCCGTCCACGCTGTTGTTAGCCTCCTAGCCAGCACCGCTGGCTCTATGAAACCGGTGATCGGCTCGGATTCAATGAATCTAACGTATAGATCGCCCTGCAGCCTGACAACCTCATCACCCTGCATAGCTGCGCTCCAGGCTTCACTGTCATAGCCCATAAGGGCCCGCACCGCGTCCTCATCGCCCTTCAAAACTTCTCTAGCAACGAGGGCTAACGCGGCTGTGGACGCCGGGGGCAGGATCCTGACGAATAGACGGCCTGTATCGCTGTCAACACCTATAACGGCTGCCGAAGGAGGAAGACGAAAGCCCGCGAGGGAGCCACCCAAAGCGCTATAGAAGAGGGTAACTCCCGCTATAACGCGGCGCGTCAACCACGAGGGAGCAAAATGATCCGAGTCCAGTCCCTCATAAAAAACAGACTCCAATCTAACCTCACTGTATCCCACCCTGCTAAGCTCGTCACTGAAAACATCATCCAGCAACATGCCGACCCAGGAGAGGAACCTTCGAATCTCGCCTCTAACCGGGGGAGCCCTAGGGTTAGGAGCCACCACAATATAACTCCCCGCCCTAACAATCCAGAACCTACCCTCTCTGCCACGATCCATTATCTCTCCGAGAAGCCTGGCAAACCTATTCACATGCCCGGGAAGAAACCAATCATAAACAATACCATCTTCACTTGCAACCTCCTCAATCCCACCACTGCCACGCACACTAAGAAGAACCCCATAAACCACGTCGAGCCGCCTAGAGGCTTCAGAGCCTGAAACCACCCTTAACCAACCCCCTAGTTTAAGTTAAGTCCAGTTAAGCGTCAAACCCACACGAGCACGCTAAGAGAGGTTCATCACATAACAAGTTGGAACCCTGGGGGAGAGGGAAAAACACTCTCCCCCTTGGAGGATCATTGTAGAACCCCTAAGGGTTACTGTTATCTTTGTTGTTTAATCTTCCTCTGCTAGGATGCCCTCTTCAACGTCTATTAGCAGGTAGCTGGGCTGGATTCTGACCCTGACTATAGCGGCCTCCACTGTTTTACCCTTATCCCTTAGGGCCTTCTCCATCTGGGGGGTTACGAGCCTCTGGCCGCTACTCATCTCCCCTTCATCCCTCCCGTTCCCGGCACTTGTTTCCTAGTGACTCCCGAGACTTAGTAGCCCTTGCGATTAGTCTTAATGATCTTAGAGATGTGGTCCTGCTTTACGCTTCGACCCGGGGAAAAGCTTATCTATAAACGTGCCGCCCCGAGGGGTAGAGGGTTTCCCCTGTCACGGGTGTTTCCCCCTCGCTAGGAGGGTAGTAGCCTGCTTCTAAGGTAGCTGGGTACATCTTCCTCGATTATGCTGGACAGGGGGTATATTACTGCTGGGTTGCTGGTCACCGTTACCAGTGCTGGCCCCGGTATTTCCATGGCTGCTGCTCCGTGTTCTGGGTGCCTGGCTTCCACCTCTCCCGGCTTTCCCGCCGTGACTGCTGCTAGGAGGCTCTCCTTCGCTGCGAACAGTCTTGTAAGGGCCCTTGCAGCCGCTAGCCTGTCGTCCCTTGCATCGCTATTCTTGGACTCTATCAGGGCCTTGATTGGTCTTTTCTCCTCCATGTAACTGTATAGGCTCGCGTTTAGTAGTAGCATGTCGGCTAGTATCTCGCCCATTATTACTCCGTCGCGGGCTGGCCATTCTAGCAGGTAGCCTTCCATGGCCACCTTGTGGTCGCCTACTTCAGCTTCTATTATGCTTGCTTTCCCTGCTTCCTCTACGGCGGAGATCACTGTTTGGGGGGCGTTGCCGCCCTGGAGGGCTTTGACTGCCGCAGCGTATGCAATAATTACTGGCAGCCTGTCTATATCCCTGGTATCCCTTAAAGGCCGTGGAATTAACGCTTTTACAGTGAACCGCCTCATCTCTTGGAGGAGCCTCGGGTTTACGTCCTGCCACTCGTAATGGTCTCTGGATAGCATGTTCGTGGCTAGTAGTGTAGTGGCGGCCCAGGCAGGGTTCGATATTGCCGCCATGGCTATGCTAGAAGGGTCTCTACTCTTTATCTCCAAGGGCTTCTCAGGCCTATAAGCAGCTACTACTACTCTAGACCCCACTAGAGACTCGGTGAGATCTAAAGTCTCGTAGAGATGCGGCTTAGTGTTTATATTGCGTCGCGGCACATCACTCAGCATAAACACTTCAACAACTAACTGGCCCTCCTCTGACACGTCTACGGCGGTGGGGTGAACCTCTTCACAATCAGCGGTATACACACAGTCTACGCCGTCTATCATCCACTGGTAATCCTTGAATATAGAGGTTTCAAGGGCTATCGCCGCAGCCCTTAGCTTAACATGAAATCCTTCATAGACGCCTAGGTTCTCTAGCGTTTTTAGATAGGCTGCGCGAATCCTGGATGCAAGATCCTCCATGCCGTCTAGAGCGTACTGTGCCGCCGACCATACTGCAGCTAGCCTGCGCGCCAAGCCTCGGGGGTCCCTCGTGTAGGTGTTTACCCTGACGTAGAGGTCTCCTTGAAGCCTAACCACGCCGATGAAGGTATCGCTTCTCTTTTCGTCTAACTCGTAATCGTAGCCTAGCACAGCCTTCACGGCATCAACGCTGCCCTCCCTCAGCTCCTTTTCTACTATGAGTGCTGCAAGGCCGGTACCATGAGGTAGTGTATGCACGAAGAGCTTCCCGGTGTCGCTGTCGACGCCCACGACCGCTGCTGGCAGGCCTGCAAGCGTCTCGGGCACGCTATCCAGGATAATGTCGTCATTTCTGATAGCTGTGTAGAACTTTAGCATCCCTGCAGGCGATACAATACCGTGCAGTATCTCACCGCTGCTAGGGTCGAGAAGCGAAGCCAAGGGATAATAGTCCTCTAGTAGCTCAGCATCCTCATAGCTGGGCTCCATAGACCTAAGCGCGTCGATGATTAGGTGCTCAGCCCTAGCCAAATACTTATCCGTGTCGGGCGAACTAGGGTCAGGCATAATTACAATATAGTTACCGACCCTCACGGCATCCAGCGATCCCCTGATTAGTTCGTCGTGCATATAGCTAATAAGCATGTACAGCCTCTCTACATGCTCTATATCCATGAACCATCCGGGGTCTATTTCCTCGAAAAACCCAGCGACAGCCTCTAGAGACTCCGCAGCGATAGACTTCTTAATGACGCCCTCTACTATCCCCAGCTTACCGCTCCACACTACACGCACCCCAAAATATATCAAAATTTATATTCTAATTACAAATACATAATTAAAAATTAGTAATTCTTTTTATTTTAGCGAATTATTATTAAGCTAGTCTAAGTCTACACTTAGGGTTACAGCAAGGTATCTCGGCTCAACCCTTACCTTCTTAACAACGATCTCGGGCCTCTCCACACTCACACTACCTTCCGATAAAAGAAGCAGCGACACCCTACTACTCACCCCCCTCGCAGGAATCAATGGTATCGTAGTACTAGAAAACAGTATACTACCAGGATCCTACTCGTGGAATCAACGGAGCAGCACGGCTTATATTGTAGCTGCGCGTTAATGCTAGGCGTTAAGCGCCTCTCTCCTGGGCTTAAAGAGTGCATGGAGGGAGGTGTACTCTGAGAGTTGATGGTTTTAGGTTGTAAAGTTCGCTTTAATAGTTTAATGGAGAAAGTGCTCCCCTACAGCTTTGAGTGCACAGTGGAGGCCGCCATTGCTTCGCCTGGCGACATGAGGAGGCTAGCTGTTGAGGGAGCAGGCTTCCTGGGTTCCATGCTTAGCTCCGATCTCGCCGTCGAAGGCCCCAGGCACTGGGAGTTCTCGGGTGACCGGTTCAACTTGTACAGCTTCCGTTTACTCGCTAGAGAGGATCATGTTGGTGTCATCCGCGTTGTTGAGACGGGGGGTGAGGCTGTGAACATTACCGGGGCCTTCCTTCCGGGCGTGGAGGAGAGTATTGAGGGCTTATCGAGCATCAAGGAGGAGGGCTTGAGGGAAGAGGGATTCAACCTCGGCATAGTAACCCTTAAAGAAAAACATGATGTGGGGCTGCTGCCCCCGGGCCAGAGGGCGTCGAGGAGCTTCGCCATCTATGCCGTCGAAGGAATCCAGACTATAGGGAGCCGCTGGGCTCTAAGCGTGGAGGGCGTTGTAGCGAGACCCCTCAAGCTCCGCCTATCCGAGCTACTAGAGCTAGCCAGCGATAGTGAATCGAGGGATTTTCACTGCGTTACTGGATGGAGCGTTGAGGGCGTTGAATGGGGCGGTGTGAGGCTCTCTAGGCTCCTAGAAGAGGCTGGAGCCCCTAGGGAGGGCTGGCTAGCCGCCGTTAGCACGGGAGGCTACGTAGCCGTGGTTCCCCTGGAAGAGGCGTGGAGGCCCGAGGCCATGCTGGCGTTGCTAATGAATGGCAGGCCTCTCCCAGAGGAGCACGGCTATCCTGCTAGGCTATTGTTGCCACGACTCTACGGGTGGAAGCATGCAAAGTGGATCGAGAAACTTGTGATTCTAGATGATTACCAAGATGGGTATTGGGAGGCCTTGAGCTACCACGAGAGAGGGCTAGCGGCGGCAGAGGAGAGATTCAAGATTCGGAATCCCAGGATAGCGGAGGAGGGCGACCTGCCTAAAGGCTCTAGGCCCTTGAATCCCTGGTAACACCGGCAAGAGCCCCAAGCTAGTAACACTCCCCTGTTATATGTGGCATCACCCTATTTAACCCTTAAACGAGTAAACCGTAAAACGGATGCGAGGAAACTATAAAATTGGCCCATAAATCGTGGTTTTTGCTTAAATGTCGCAAGCGCCCACCCGGTACACCAGGAGCGTGCGGGTGGGCGCCTCTCCCGAGGAGATGTGGGAATAAACAGGGGCCTGGAAGGTTAGAGGCGTGGTTGGGTTGTGGCGTAGGCTACTCAGAGGGAAGCAAGAAAAGAAGAGGAGCAGCGAGGCCAGCAGGCTAAGTTTGCCAGCCCCGCAGGAACCTAACGATCTCTCCCTAATCTCCCCGCCAAGAAAGGAGAAGTCTCCTCTAGGTGACGTCAGGATCCTAGACCCCATATATAATGATATCCTTGAGGAGGCGATAGCACGGGAGAACGAGCTTTTCGACAGCTTTACTAAGTCGCTTAACAGTAGGTACTGCATAAAGCTACTCAGGGACGAGATGTTCCTGAGCAACCTAACACTACTCGGGACCCCCGTAATGCGTGCTGATAATATCAGCTTGAGGCTGTTGGCGGCACTCCTGGTATTAATGGCCGAGAAGGATAAGACGGGCAAATTCTTAGGAGTAATGAAAACCAGTGAAGGAGAAGTTAGAGCGTATAGAGACGGCAACAATAGGGTTTCCGGCTTAAGCATAACTAGCCGGGACCTAGGAAACGACTGCATACACCAAATCAGAGCACTAAGTAGGCTTAAGGGTAAGGCTATTATCTACAGGAGTGATGACCTATAGCCTCGCCCTGGTAGGCTCCTCTATAGCCTGAGGAGGGGCTACCCTCTATCCTAGCTAGAACTAGCTGTGCTATCCTAGCGCCGCGCTGTACCCTGAAGCCATTCTCGTTATAGACTACTAGCAGGGCCTGCCCGCGGCCTTCGTAGCCCGGATCCCAGACTGCGCAGTGGAGGGAGACTCCCATTCTTAGTAGGCTGCTCCTCGGGTAGCAGAAGCCTACCGTCCACATGGGTATCCTAACTATATCTGCGAATCTAACCCTGTAGGCCCCGGGCTCTAGCATGTAATAGCCGTCGGGCCCGGGCTCTACCGGGTCTCCCCGGGGCAGCCTCCGCTCTGAGACCCCTAGAACTCCAGGCTCCCGGAGAAGCTCGACGGTGTCGAGCTTCAAGTCTACGCCTGCCGGCTGTACCTGGCTCTCCTCGCCGCCGCAGGGTAATGCTAGGCATGAAACCCTAGAGCCCTCAAGGTACATCGTAGTTGCACCCCGGAAAGATTCCCTCGAGCGGCTGGACTATGATTTAACCCTTTCAGGCCTCTTTTAGGGGGGCAGCTTATACTCTGGGGTTTGCACGCTTCGATTTCAGTAGAATGTTTTTAGCTGGGAGGAATGCCTGGGGGGCTAGATGCGTGATGCGGTATCTGCTAGGCTAGAGTATCGCTAGCACGGCTAGGCTGTAGATTATCGATGCCAGCATGGCTAGTGCTATACGCTTGCGCGGCATACCTAGGAGGCCGGAGCCGCCTAGCGCCATCAACGCTACTCCCGCGATATTTGTTGCTGTGTATGCTATTGCCGTGGCGGCGTCTAGCGGTACGCCTAGGAGTTTATTCGCTGCAGCGCCTATCGCTAGGCTTAGCGGTATGTTGACTACTGCATCGTTCCACCAGCTGAAAGGGCTCAGTATGTAGCCTATCAGGGCTGCCGTGGCGTAGGCTCCCTTCTTTACCGCCACCGGTAGCGCCGCCATTACCCTTTCAACCCTCCAGCTGCTCCTAGATAAAGTTGCTCTAGGGATCTAAAATTCCCTTCTCAGGGGGTGAAGTGGTTGGAGGCAGGCAGCGCTCCAAGGTATTACTTAGTTGTGGTGAGCGACTCTGTTGCTAGCGGTGTGAAGCGGGACGAGAATACTCCCCTCGCGGAGTCGCTGCTCCGCAACGCGGGGAGAATCCTCACAGGGTCCAGGGTCGTAGGTAATGATGTTAACGCTATTAGGGCTGCAGTGCTAGATGCAGCTGAGCACGCTGATATAGTCGTGGTTGCGGGCGGAACTGGTCCCTCGCCCCGTGACGTCACAGTTGAGGCGGTGGAGGCTCTAGCTGTGAAGAGGCTTCCAGGGCTTGGCGAGGAGTTGAGGAGGCGTAGCATAGCCTCTGCCGGGCCCAGGGCTCTGCTTTCTAGGAGCGAGGCTTTCGTCTTGCCGGGCGGCAAGCTAGTCTTCGCCGTCCCTGGCAGTCCTGGGGCCGTGGAGGAGGCGCTACGACTGCTCTTGGAGGTTGACATGCACCTTGTCGAGCAGCTGCGTGGCGCCAAGCACAGGCATTGACGACGTTAAGAGGAGGGTAACGATTTAAGGGGGCGGGGGTCTGTGGGGTTTAGCACGGGGGTCCAAGGGTGGACGAGTACATAGTGGGTCGCCACGTGTACGGTAGCTTCTACGGGATACCGAGGGATATTGCTTACAATGAGGAGTATTTGAGGGGCGTGATCGAGGAGGCCGTGAAGGCTGCGGGTGCTACCTTGCACAGTCTGCAGAGCTGGAGGATACCTGGAGAGAAGGGCGGGGTCAGCGTTATAGCGTTAGTGCTAGAGAGCCATATAGCCCTTCACACCTGGCCCGAATACGACTACGCCACCTTCGATATCTACACCTGCGGCTCCCATACGGACCCCTGGGCGGCCTTCAAGGTCATGCTGGAGAAGCTGAAGCCTAGATATCATGTGGTTCACTTCGCCGATAGGAGTCAGATGCCCCTAGCTGGTACGGGTAAGCCTCAGGCTGATACGTCGTAGTGCATGGTTAGTGGCTTGCTCGTGGCCGCCATCACTAGGCCGCCTCTGTAGACGTGGCTGACGACTAGCATGTACCTGTCCTGGAGCAGTGGCATGAAGCTCCTCAACTCGCTCGGCACCCCCAGCTTCTCGGCGTGGCTTTGCTCTGTCCGCAGTACTATCTTAGTATTGGCTAGCTGGAGGATTATCTCGTGGAGATCCTTGGGGCTGTGGGTGCTGAATATCAGGCCCACGCCGCGGGCCCTGCCTAGCCTGGCCATCAGGCTTATCATCCCAGCTACCTGCCTGACAGCCTCCTGCTCCTCCCTGCCACTCCCCTCCTGCGGGAAGAACTGGTGCGCCTCGTCTATGAAGAGTAGCACTTTGGGTGACCCGCTCCTCCTTGCAGCCCACTCCTCGTGGCGCCACGCTATGATCCTCTCAAGCACTCTATAAGCTACTAGCCTAGCACCCTCGAGACCCGTCATTCCCTTCTCCCAGCTCCACCTTAGATCAACCACTACAGGCCAGCCCCTGCCTGCAGCCTCCTCTACTATACCGCTCCACTCCGGCTCCCTAAGCAGCCTAGCAGAACCGCTACCACCCACTATAACGTCCACAACGCCCGTCTCTAGGAGAGCTTGGAGCCTGCGGAAAAGAGCCTCGACGGTGCCCTTATGCGGCTTCACCCTGTCTAACGTGGCCTTCAAGTCTACCGTCTGGTTGAAGAGGCTTGTCCCTACGTCGTCGATTCTTAGAAGAGGCTTGAAGTCCTCTGGCGTATAAGGAGATACGTACTCCTCGATAAGCTTCTCAACTTCGTCGTCGCTAAGCTCTTCCCCTCTACGCTTCTCCTTCCCCCACTTCCTCTCCTCTAAGTACAGCGCCAACGCAGCGTAGACTGCGTGGATCACCGGGTATGACTCACGAGGGTTAGACCTGCGATACCTCTCCCTGAGTACTCTGAGGAGCTCTGCAGCATTACTGGTTATCCCAGGCATGAGCCTTACTAGCTTGTCGCTGGGCATCCGCTTGTCCACGGTGCTAACAATATAGGGTATCAAGATGTACGTTGCCCTGCCGCAGCTAGCACGGCACCCGTTACCGCTGCATTCAACACTGCATTGGCCGGCGAGGGGTTCCAGCGACTCGCTTACATAGCACTCTAGAGCCCTCTCTATGCTTCCACACGACTCTATCACGTGGGTGGTGAGCGGTGCTACGACAACCGCGCCTGCAGGCCTCCTCGCCTGTCGATAGACTAGGCTAGCTATTTCATCGTAGCCCTCGGCAGCTTTATCCCCCTCTTTTTGTTGAGGCGGTAACGGTATCTGGATGAAGTCCTGATTCATGTCTAGCACTACTGGGACGAAGTTGTGGTCCCTCTTGCTAGATATGTCTACTATCATGTTCTTGAGTAGCGTGGTCTTCCCACTACCAGTAGTCCCAACCACGAGAACGTGGTGCAGAAACGCCTTGTACGGTAAGTGCACTGGAACGCCTCCTCCCTTGACAAGGCCGCTCGGCGTCGCCAGTGCACCAAGAGCAACGCCCTTATCAGGCAGGTCCAGCATCTCAGCTATGACCCAGGGCTCGGGGTCGACTACCGGAGCCTGAGGCTCGACCCCGCCAGTAGCCGGGGCAACGCCCCCCGGTGTATCCTCTGTTAGAAGCCTGAGCTTCACCCTTGCACTCGTCAGCACTCCCCTGGGATCAGGCTCTCCATTATAGCTGCTCATCGGCGCCTCTACTCCTAGGAATGCGAGCTCGTCCTCCCTAACTATGCTCTTGACCACGCCGAGGACCCTGCGGGGCCTCTCCTCGGGGCCCTGCCTTACAGGCTTCGGATCAACTATTACTAGATACGAGCCTATCCTCAAAGGCTCCCCCGAGAAATACTCCTCCGGGTCGACGTCAACCTCTACTGTCAGGTCCTCCCCCAGCTCAACCTCCCTATACCTCGTAACCCTGCCTATAATCCTGCCCAGCCTTGAGGCCTCCCCGTAGGCTCTACGGTAAAGATGCTCCACTGCCTCCTCGAGGCCGCCGCTTGGATTGCTGCTAGAGGCGCTGCCACTACTAACTGAGAGGTAGTCCCTAAGCTCCCTCCCCGCCGCCACTCCATCTCACCTCTAGACCCGTGCTGTACCCCAGCGAGGCCCCGCCCCCTAGTAGCTGGTGGGCTAGGTAGCGCCTCAGACTCTCGCTAGCCCTCCGGGCGGCCCTATCACACCAGGCTATCGACACGGGCTCAAGACTACCCCTAGCGACAGAGTCTAGAGCTGCTGCATCAACGGGCTCAAGCCCCCAGCTACGGAGCAGCTCTAGACTCCTCTCAGTATACTCTAACCTGTACATCCTTGAACCGGCCGGCCCCCTCTGATAGCGGCCCGGCGGCACGACAACGTACTCCACTATCCTCTCCGGCCCAGGCGGCGGGTGTCTAACCAGAAGCTTGGGGGAAGCCAAGATGCCCCCGGGCCTCCATGTCGGGCAGCCGGTGACAGCCTGGTTAAGGACTACCCTGTCACCAGCTTCGCCGTGGAGGGCGACACCGCAGGCAGAAGCCAGACTCCTAACCCTGTCACTCGCCGCGAGCAGCCTACTCCTCTCTATCCTCTTAACCACGCCGACCACCGCGATATCCCTAGATTCTAGCATCTTAACCATCCTGACCCGGCGGCGAACCAGCTCCCTCCAAGCTGCGCCCGCCGGGCCAGACCCCTTAAGGAAACCTACCGTGACATTGAAGATGCTACCGTCTACTAGTACAACGCTGCCCTCCCTTAGCGTGCCTGCGAGTCTTTCGAGCATCCAGTTCTCGAGTTGCACCCTCGCCTCGTCTAGGGCCTGGTGAATACTATAACTCTCCCCGTACTCGTGGCCTGCAGGGTTCCTCGTGGCGACGGGGAGCCCCTTCGGGGGTGAGGCTTCTGGCGTGTTCCGGAGCATCAATATAAATGGTGGTCCTGAGGCTTCTAGGGGCTCGCGGGGCCAGTAGTCGACTATGCCTCGCCAACCGGCAGAGTACACAGTAGCCACTACTAGGTCGGCTGCCGGGGCTTCGAGATGCCTGCTGCTACTGTCTACACCCACTACTAGATCTAGTTTGCCCCTCCTAGCGCCGGGCTTGACTAGCCTTAGGAGCCTGCCTTGGTCCTCGTATACTTCCACGCTGTGTAGTCCTGGGTCCTCGTCTGCGGGGCTCCTCGCAATTAGATCCTCTAGGCGTAGAACGCTCCTAACTGGGCGTGGCGAGGCCGTTGAAGCCCTCACTACTGTCTTGGCAAGCTCCTCTAGCACGGCTGAGAGACGCATCTTCATAGAGCTGCTCCCACTCTACACAAGTTAACGGGTAATACCTCATATACTATGGTTTCCCAGGTACACAGCCTCTACAAAGCAAAACCGGGAGCAAGAGGCAGATAAAGGAGGGAAGACCAGCTAGTAAGGGGGTTTAGATGCTCCATTCGCTACTGGGTTAGCTTGTAGCCCCGCTCCTCCAGGCAACTCAGCAGGTAAGAGTTCATTCTGTCTACGGGGCCCCCGGGCCTCATTACGCGGGCAACCTTCTCTATGAACCCCTCCGCCGTCGCCGAGTACGCTTTCGCTATCTCGTCTAGCGAGCCGTATCCGTCCTCTGCGGCGAGGGCTTCCATGGGCATCCTTGGCCTTACCTCAGGATCCTCGTCTGGAACGCCCACGTTCAGGCCAACCACCGGCAGGACACCCTTAGGGGCTCCCAGCGCCTCAGCTACCTCGCATGGCTTCCCGTAGACTGCTATGAAGCTGACACCATAACCCAGGCTTTCAGCCGCGAGGGCCGCCCAGGCAGAGGCCATCCCCGCAGCTAGTACCCCCTGGAGTAGCTCGGCAACTCCCAGCGGCCTCCTCTCGGCTCCCACATCCTCTAGGGCCTTCAACAGCTTGGCATAGTCTACACTAAAGACTAGGAATACGGGGGCCTGCTTTATATGCTCCTGACCCCAGAGGATCTCTGCGAGTCTAGCCTTCAACTCTGGATCTCTCACTACCGCCACGTGGACCGGCTGTAGGTTCCAAGCACTGGGATGCCTACGTGCAGCCTCTAGGATAGCGGTTAAGTGCTCCTCCTTCACGGGCTCCGGTTTAAATGCGCGGATACTCCTGTGCTTTGCTATCACGTTGAGGCAGCAATCCATGTCTCGGGCACCGATGCATGGTGAAGCGGGTGAACCACTTAAACTGTAGCTACCCTTCTCTCGAGGCTCCAAGCCGCTATTGCGATCAAGGCTTTGATGCCGGGAAGCGCTATGACGGGTTTAACCCTGCCCCTAGCCACTGCGTCCACTATGGCGTCGGGCTTGGCGGTGCTGTCTACTAGTGTGGGCGCTACTCCTATTTCCTCCGCTACGTGGGCATCGCTACCGCTAACCGCTGGCACTTTGTGCTTCTTAGCTAGGATCATGGCTGGCAGGTTAAACTGGGGGAGGCCGTGGACATTCCATACCTCGATGGCCTCGAATAGGTGAAGTAGCCGGGCTACTCTAGGCCCTATCCCGTGTACCATGACATTGTATGGGTGTACCGCGACTAGTATGCACGAGTTGCTGTCAGCCCAGTCTCTCAGCTCCTCTAGCCTCCTAGGCGCCTCCCCCTGCGGCATGCTCGGGCACAGCACGTTTACATCACCATACTCGGTCCTAACCTCGCTTCCAGGTACCACAGCTACGCCTCCCAGCACCCTGGAGGCCCTAGCAGCTAGGCTAGCCCCCCTGAAGGTGTTGTGATCGGTGACAGCGATTGCATGCAATTCCTTCCTAGCCGCTATTCTGACAGCCTCCTCCGGTGTGGGCCTCCCGTCGCTAGCTGTAGTATGCATGTGCAGCTCTACCTTGATCATGGCACTTGACACCGCCCGGACTACTAAGCCCCTCAAATGCATCGAAGCAAGCGGCGTACTACTCTTTTAGGCTACGAAAAACAGGCTATACAAGTATAGATTAAAGCCTCCCGGGGTGCGGCACGGCGATGCCCGAGTATGTTATAGATAAGGGTCCTAGCTTCAGCGTGCTCAAGGTAAAGCTAAGTGATGGCGAGAGGATTGTAACCGAGAGCGGAGCCTTTGTGCTGAGCAAGGGAAGGGTCGAGGTCAAGACTACTACCGGCGGCATATTCAGAGGGCTCCTAAGGGCCATAGCCGGCGGTGAGAGCCTCTTCCTGAATGAGATACAAGCCGTGGAGAGCGCGGAGGTCTGGATAGCCCCGCCTGTAACAGGCGACATAGCCGTAGTCCCGCTCAACGGGAACACGCTCATAATCCAGGACAGCAGCTACCTAGCCCACATCGGCGACGTCAAGGTTAGCGTGGCATGGCGCGGGCTCTCGGGCCTCCTCGCAGAGGGAGAGCTAGTGTGGGTCAAAGCAGAGGGCGACGGAGTAGTATTCGTCAACAGCTTCGGAGCCATAGACATGGTAGAACTAGGCCCCGGAGAGAGGATTACAATAGATAACGGACACCTAGTAGCCATGGATGGAACGATACGCTACGAGATACGAAAATTCGGCGGCTGGAAGACCTTCTTCCTGGGAGGCGAGGGCCTAGTGGTAGAAGCCGAAGGCCCCGGAAGGATATGGATACAAACCAGGAACCTATCAGCATTCGCAGGCATACTATCACGCTTCCTACCAAAACAGAGCTAGCATGCACACCTGCGACTCCACAACTCTGAATTTCTTTAAGTACCTACGCCGGCTCCCCTGCTTTCCCCTTTCTTTCCAACGCTAGCCCCCTAAGAGGGAGGCTGGCCGGTAATCGCCTGCATTGAAAACGACCTGGAGGGGGTGTCTGGGGGTTGCCTCTAGTTAGGGGTGCAACAGGCGGTGTAAGGCTTAGAGGGGGAGAGATAGAACTGCCTAGCGGGTCAAGGTTGAGCCTTAAGGATGTTAATGTTGATGCTGTCCTATCGTGGTTAGCTGCCTGTGCAGCTAGAAAGATCGTCGAGGAGACGGGTGTTGCCCCTCTCGAGGTCAGGTTCGATGCTTATGTCGACTTGGATAAGCTTCTCGACGGTAAGGAGGAAATCGAGTACCTCTTGGTTGTAGCAGTGTACGCTGCTAGTGCAGAGGACAAGAAGCCTAGAAAAGATGAGGTTCTAAAAGCTGTGTTGAAATGCCCCGTTATCGCTTTGTTCAAGGAAAAAATCAAGGGGGTACTTATAGAGAGTAGGAGAGAGGCCTGACGCCCCTAACCCCCATTTATTTTATGTATGTAAAAGGGTGGGGGGTTAGCCTAGGACTCCCCTGTCCTTGTAGAACTTCTCGGCGCCTGGGTGTAGCGGTATCGGCACTACTGGGGCGTTCTCTATGTTTATGTCTGCTGCCCTGGCGTGCACGGTCTTGATCTCGTCTAGATTGTCGAACATCTGGGTTAGGAACTCATATACTACGTCGTCGGGCACCTCAGCGCTGGCTACTAGTAGTGCCATCACGGTCACGGTCTGTATGTCCTTGTCCTGGAAGTCGTAGCTGCCCGCCGGTATAGTGTAGGGTAGGTATAGGTTGCCTAGGCCGGCCTCTTTCAGCTTCTGTATTGCGTCGTCGGGCACCTCAACAAGGTTTATGTCTACCTGGACCGCGATCTCCTCTACCTTGGGCGTTGGCACGCCGGCGACTACGAACAGGACGTCTACGGTGCCCTGCCTCATGGCGCTGCTGGCCTCCTTGAAGCCGATCTCCTGCTTGTCTATCTTGTCCCAGAGGCCTAGGGTAGATAGTATAGTGTAGGCGGTTGCGTAGAGGCCGCTACCCGGGTTGCCTACTGCCACGCTCTTGCCCTCTAGGTCCCAGATCGTCTGGATGCCTGCCTCCTTCCTAGCGACTATCTGTATCGGCTCGGGATATAGGGCTGCGAGTGCCCTCAGGTTCTCTACGGGGTTGCCGTCGAACTCCTTTACGAGTAGGCCGTTATAGGCGAAGTAGGCTACGTCGCTCTGCATCAGGGCTACCTGGAAGTCTCCGTCCCTAATGCCTATAGCGTTTGCCACGCTAGCACCGCTCTCCTGCGCTATTACCTCTATCTTCTGGCTATACTTACTTACTACCTCGGCTATCTTGAAGCCTAGAGGGTTATAGATGCCGCCTGGACTGCCCGTACCCATAATTAGCTGTACCTTCTCAGCGGGCTGCTCCTGCTGCTGCTCCTGCTGCTGGCCGGCGGCGGGCTGCTCCTCCTGTGCAGGGGCCTCAGCAGGCTGCTCGCCGCCGCCTGCTAGAAGGAAGTAACCGGCGGCCAATACGATAATGACAATGATGACAGCCGCCCCTATGACTATTGGATTCTTGAAGTCTATGTTTCCGGCCATTAGGTGTTCACCCTGAAGGCCTGGAGGCCTATATATGGCCTCCTGAATGACCACGCGGGTCCGCCGGGGTTAATAAGCTAATACCCCAAAGTGTATGCTGACCCGGAGAAGGCTAGAGTAAAACCCTGGTATTACCGCTTCATGGAGGGCTAGAGTAGTCCACGTCTAACTGCTATGCTCACTGCTACTAGCGTCACCAGAGTCAGTGCTAGTGGTACGGGGTGGAGCGTCACGCTAAGTATGGCAAGCACTACTAGTATAGCCCTCACCGGCTTACTCTTTATGGGGGCGTTTGCCCAGCCTGTGAAGCCCGTGCTTGCAGCGTGGATTATGAGCAGCACCGCACCCACTGTGTAGAGTAGCCTCGCTATGTTCTCTGCGTTCCATTCGTCAACGGTTACCAGTAGTATTACGGGGCTGAATACGAATATGAATGGTAGGATGTACTTTGCGAATCCGAATATCGTGGCGTTTATAGCTGTTCTCCAGAAGTCGGCCCCGGCTAGTACTGCCCCGACGAACGCTGCTAGTGCTACGGGCGGCGTTATGTCTGCTAGTATGCCGTAGTAGAAGACGAACATGTGGCTGGCCATCTTTGCCTGGAAGTCGAGGTAGCCTAGGTTATCTATTAGGAAGCCTACTAGTGTCGGCGCCAGTATTGTGGCTGTGATAATGTAGTTCGCCGTGGTGGGGACACCCATGCCTAGTATGATGCTGAAGACGCCGGTTAGTATCAGTAGGAGTGGTAGTATGCCCATGCTTAGCTCTAGGAGTATCTGGCCCAGGGTCTGGTGGAGCAGGGTGAACGTGATCATACTCTGTATTACGCTTGCAGTGCTGGCTGCCAGGAACACGGGGATACTGTTCTTTAGAGTGGCCTCCATAGCCTCCACTACAGCTCTAGCAACGGGCTTCACGCCCTTCACAGCGACCGCTGCAAGGATTACTAGTAGTATGCTCAGGCCTCCCGTGGCTAGTAAGCTCCTTGCCAGGGCTGCTGTGAGGGCGCTGCCCCACTCGACCACGAGGAACATGTATGCGAATATTGTTAGTAGGCCTCCTAGGAGGGCTGCCTTTACCGGTCTACTCAGGGTCGGGAGGTCTATTATCGCTACTATTACCGTTGCTAGGACTCCTGCCATGGCTGCATGCTGTGGCGGCAGGACTAGGAGAGCCACTAGTATTAGTGGTATGGGGAGCAAATAGTATATCCTTCTGAGCTCTACTTGTGGTACCTCCTCTAGGCCTCTTAGACCCCTCTTCCTCGTCTCCTTGTCTACGAAGACGTAGATGCTGTAGAAGTATAGGATTGCTGGCAGCGCCGCCGCTATGACTATTGTGCTATATGGTACTCCGATGAACTCGGCCATTATAAATGCGGCTGCACCCATTATTGGGGGCATGAGCTGGCCTCCAGTGCTCGCCACCGGCTCTATGGCGCCTGCCACCTCTGGCGGGAAGCCTGCCCTCTTCATAGCTGGTATCGTGAATGTACCCGTTGTTAGAACGTTTGCCACGCTACTGCCGCTTATCGTGCCCATCATGGCGCTTGAAACCACACTTGCCTTCGCGGGGCCTCCGGGTCTCCTGCCGAAGAGGTAGAGCATTAGGTCCGTTATGAAACGGCCTACTCCGAGCTTGTCTAGGAAGCTGCTGAGGAATAGGAACATGAAGACATAGGTTACCATGACCTCGAAGGCCGTGCCGAGGATGCCCTGGTTCTGGCTTATTATGCTCTTAAGGAGCCTGCCGAAGACCTGTATGCCCTCCTTGCCCGGAGGCGAATAAGTCCAGGCGAAGTAGAATGCATAAGCCACGAATACGAGCATTATGAGGGGTAGTATCTTCCCTAGAGCCCTCCTTGTAGCCTCAGCGATTACTAATAATATAGTTATCACTATTACCAGGTGGTGCACTCCTATCTCTCCTGCGAAGGCGACCTCCACCGTCTTGAACTGGACGTAGAGATACACTATGTATAGTGGCGCTATGAAGGCTATCGCCGCTATTATATAGTCGTAGAAGGGCACTCTATCGTAGGGGCCCCTAGCTCTACTTATAGGGTAGAGCAGCATCGCCATGCTAGTTATTATGGCGAGTATTACCGCCTTTGCGGGGAACTTTTGATACAGGAACTCGGGGTACTGATAGAAGTTGGGAATGTCTACCCCAACGGCTTCTATCATCTTGTGCAGCATTGCTCCGAAGTACATCAAATAGAAGATCTCTATGAACGCGAATGCTATAGCGAATGCGAGGAACACCTTCTTTGCCGCTCCCCTTAGCTCCCTCTCACCAATAATCCTCTTGATAGTCTCCTCTATTCCCTTCACGACGCCCTGGGGCTGCCCCTCACTCAACCGTTAGAACACCCGTTGAGCGTGGAGGCATAGGGGATGCTTTAATTTAACCTTCAGCTTCCGAATCTAAACTCGCTTTGCCTAACCAGGCTGTTCGCCTATCGTCTAATATATAGCTAGTCTATGGCATGACAGTTGACTAAGTACCCGTGTGTCTCCTCTATTTAACGGGTTAGAGTGTTTATTAGAGGCGAAACCGTTATCTTCTGCTACACGGATAGGAGGCGGCTGAGGCCGCGGGTTTAGGGTGTGGCCTGCGCTATGAGGAGAAGTAAAGAACTATTCGGAAGAGCGCTGAGGGTGTTCGTAGGCGGCGCTCAGGGCAGACTCCGCAGGGAATTCCACTACCTGGAACCGCTCATTCTTGCTGAGGGCCGTGGCGCTAGGATTCTAGACGTCGACGGTAGGAGCTTCATAGATTATCACATGGCCTTTGGTGCCATAGTCCTCGGCCACAGTGATCCCGAAGTAGCGGAGGCCGTTGCCGAGCAGGCTAGGAGGCTGGTGCTTCACGGCGCGGGCGTGACTGAGGTGGAGATAAGGTATGCGGAGCTAGTGCAGAGCCTCATACCAACCGCCGACAAAGTGCTATTCACTAATAGCGGTAGCGAGGCAGTGATAATGGCGCTTAGACTGGCTAGAGCCTACACGGGGAGAGACGTCATAGTCAAGTTCGAGGGCAACTATCACGGGTGGCACGATTACAGCCTAGTTAACGTGAAGACTCCTGTTAGACGCGGGAAGTATGCAGAGAGCGAGGGTGTCCCGTCTAAGGCTCTAGAGACGGTAGAGGTCTTACCGTATAATGACCCGGACGCCTTTGCAGAGTTCATGGAACAACGTGGTGATGATGTAGCAGCAGTGATTCTCGAACCAGTCGCTCACAGCATGGGCGTTGTGCCGGCGGAGCGCCGCTTCCTAGACGCTGTGGATAAATATACTAGAAAGGCTGGTGCCCTCCTGATCTTCGATGAGATAATTACTGCGGTCAGGGACGCCCTTCACGGCATGCAGAGCAAGCTAGGTATAAAGCCTGATTTGACTACGCTGGGCAAGGCGATAGCCAATGGCCTCCCAGTAGCTGCGGTAGTGGGCCGTGAAGATGTAATGAGTCTCCTCCAGGATAGAGTAGTGAGCAGCGGAACCTATAGCGGCAACCCGCTAGTAGCGGCGGGAGGCTACGCCGCTCTAAGGAAGGCGGTACGCCTAAGGCTCGACACCCTGCTAGACTCCAAGGCATCGGAGCACGCTAAGCTAGTGAACGACATCCTAGAAGACTACAGGGTTAGAGCTGCTGTTAGCCAGTTCGGTGGGGCATTCAGCGTGCATTTCGGCCTGGACAGACCTCCCAGGAGGCTTGAGGAGAGCCTCTCAGCGGATCCAGTAGCCTATAGGCTCATGGTTCAGACGCTGAGGGCTAGCGGCATACTAGTCAGCCCCAACTACCTAAAGCGCTTCCACCTAAGCCTTGTCCATGGAGAAGAGGAGATGGAAGCCTTCCACTCGGCAATGGAGGAGGCTATCAGGAGGGTCAAAAGAGAGAGGGGCAGCTACCTGGAGTCCATGAAGGCTCCTGCCGCCTAAAAGAGAAAGATTGAGAGCAAAAGGAGACCTAGGAGGGGAGAGACGACTACCTGTGGGCGCGGGGAAAATGAACTAAGCCTAGTTTGCATGTTCAGTATAGCTTTTCCTCTTCGACGGTTAGTGTAGCTAGCGCTTCTAATAGCGCCTTTCCTGCAGCGGTTAACCCGCCGCCTTTGCCTAGGAACTTCGCTGATCTAGCTATTGTTAGTGCTTCTTTTACTGTGCCCAGGCTTAGTCCTGTCTTGTTGACGAGGGTGGCTAGATCCTCTTTCCCGTAGTCGCTTATGGCCTTGAGTACCCTTATTATTACTGGGCTTATGGGAACAGCTATTCCCGGCGGCACCGCTATTAGTGCAGTCTTTACTAGGCGGCCTGCGTATGTCAGCCTTATCCTTCCGTCTGGTAGGGTCTCTATGAGGCCTCTGGCTTCTAGCCTGTCAAGCGCTTCTACAGGGTCTCCTCCAGCATTTTTCACGGCCTCCTCTAGTACTATGCGCACTACGCTTTTGCCCTCGGGTATTCTTTGTATTGCTGCGGCTTCGCTCCTAGTTACTAGGGGGCTCCTGGGTGCCTGACTTGCTCTGGCGAGTCTCTCTCCCCTCTTAGTGGGGCCCCCCTTGGCTACGACGCCATGATCCATGCCGAGGCTTACCCACTCCACTGCGGGGCTCTCATAGCTCATGGGGCTCGTAATGCTCTTCACCGCCAGGACGGGGGCTCCCTTGCCGACGCCCGGTAGCCCCGCTATTATTTCTCCCTCCCTAGTGGGCTCGTATACCTGTCCACCCTCCTCCTCGGTTTCCCTCACTAGGCCCAGGCTCTCTAGGTGGAGCAAGTCTAGGGATAGGTCTCCAGGCGGCTCCTCGCCCCACAATTCCTTGTACTTGCGTGATATCCACTCCTTGTCGACTAGTATGTTAGGCCTCCTACCCTCAACCTTGTCCCTCCACGTCTCTACTACGGCCTTGACAAGCTTCTCCTCATGAGGTGATAACGCCATAGGCGCAATCCTTCTCATCTGCATCGATCTTATGCTCCTGTATGCTGCAAGGACTAGCCTGCCCGGGTAATTCAGTTCTCCTGTAGCCTTGAGGAAGCCGATGGTGCCAAGTGACAGCTTCTCCTCGCCACTTACTCCCAAGCCCCGCTCCACTCTCTCTAGAGCCTCTAGAATCCTCGGGTTCACTATGCTGGGGTACGACACGTCTAGGTTAGCCCTCAGCATTGCCCTCTTCAGGAAGCGGCCCGCTGCTGAGAGACTATAGAACGGGTTCAACGGTACGGTGCCAACTACTAGTCCCATCGCCTCGTATACAGGTAGCCATTTGCCGTAGTCATCTGAGCGGGCTGGTCCGTCAGGGGCCCTAGCAAGGGCCTTCGCCATGAGCTTTGTTATCACGAAGCTCCTCTCAAGCCGTGGCACCAGGTCTAGTAGCTGGCTTGCGGCTCCCGTCAGGTAGCCGGAGCTCACTAGCCCCCTATCCTCGAGGATGGGCCTCCACTCCTCTACAGCCACGGCGCCGTCCGCGGCGGCGGCAGCATAGAGCATGGTATAGACCCTGCTGTCTATCCAAGGATCCACCTCGGGCTTGCCTGCCAGGCTCCAGGTCTCCAGGAGGCGTAGACCCTCGCGGCGAATCTCGAAGGTGTCCTCGCCCTTTATCCTGTAGAGGCCGAGACTGAACCCCTCGAGGAGAGTATAGAATGCCTCCTCCCTGCCCCCCAGCTCCTTCTCCAGCTCGTCGTATTTGAACCAGCCCTTGTCAAGGCTAGCTTCAAGGCTTCTCAACATGATCAGGCTAACTCTTAGCACCGCTCCTTGCACCCCTTCACTATTATGGACTGCGTGGATGTAGAGTAAATAAAGGGATAAGTTCTAAGTTACTAGCATACATATCACTAATTATTTAAAGTTCAAATTGTTAAATTAAGAAATGTTGGTGTGCAGGGCCGTGACCAGGATAGTGGGGTACTCGCGGCTAGAGAGCCTTTACAGGACGTTCCTTAGCATGGATCTCGATAAGAGCAAGGCGGAACTAGTCATAGACGTATCGTCTAAGAAGCTGGAGGACTTGTTCAGGGTGGGGCTTGAAAGGGCCTACATAAGGGGTAGCGACGTCGTAGAGTACTACGACCTCCCTATAACTAGGGGGCTACAAGAAACCATAGAGTGGTATAGGAGGGAGAGGGAGCGGCTCAACGATCCTCGCTTAGACCTTGGCCCCATAGTGGACTACCTAGCCGGCAGAGTTAAAGGTCTAGTCATAGGAGAAACCATCAGGGATAACCTGCAGGATCTCACAGCAGCAGTACTACTCCTAGTCGGTAGAGTAATTAAACTAGTAGATCCAGGCACTAGAAAGCCTAGTAAAGAGGCTATAGAGAGGGCAGCTAGAATACTCGATCTAACCCTATAGCTGCCGCGCCGCTAGGATCTCTGCTAGGTGTCTGACCACTTCCTCTTTATTGACTCCATCGCTTGTTGCATTCACTATCACTATACCATCGTCTATGAGTGAGAACTTGGGAGCGTTCTCAGCTAGCGGGGAGCCCGAGAGCCTAACTATAACTAGGTCGTTCAACTCTGTCACGTCTTTAACCAGCCTAGCTAGAAGTGCTGCCTCTCCTCCATCGCATACAGCCCCCAGTACACCAACCTTTCTGCCAGATCCCTCTAGCAGGTAATCCACTAAGCCGTCATCTTTACGTACCACCCAGCCGCGCTCCTCAGCCAGACGCCTAGCATAAGCCTCTGCTAGCTGCCTGGCACGCCACCTCTCATAGTTATAGAGGCAGCTGAACGCCTTCATGAACTCTAGTAGCAGCCTGCCGGCACCTGTTATGTAGAGGACCTCGCTCCTACCGTGGTCTTTCTTCTCTATTAATGCGGCGTCCTCCAGCATGCCCTTGTAGGTCTTGAAGCTAGTGTTATTCATGTTCATGTAATTCATCAAGGGGGTTTTCTTTATGCCCTCCCGCCCATTTTTAGCTACAAGTTTCAGCATATCGTTTAGGATCACACACTCGCTCCTATACTTCCTGTACGGCTTATTATACGAGTTACCTACGGTAGGAGGCATGGCCACCACTCAGCCACCCCACAGATATATACGAGATATGACGACTATTTAACCCTTTAGCATCTACGTGGCATTATCCACCTATCCATAAAGCGTGGGAGCTCTATATATAATGCATAGACTGATCCATCGTCTAAGGTCTATGGACAGTAATCTGCTGTTTTAAGAGCTCCTCTATAAACAATCAACTTCACATTATTATAGGGAAAAGTAGAACTCAGCATTGTACTAGTTATAGTATAACGCTATATCACTAACAGCGAGCTATCGGCCTGCAATAAGTAGCTCATATGCCTTGAATACTCGCTTTGATACTGGCGCCTCTAACCTCTATAACTTTTTACCAGCCGGTATAAAAGGGGTTAAAGTTAAATTGGGACGGTTTACTTGTCTACGTTGCCAGGCTACTCTTTAACGTAGGGCCTCCCAAGCCACCTAGGCATTCTACCTTTCCTGGACACGAGTGCCACTGCTATAAGAGTCGCGACATAGGGTATGGACTGTAATAGGTAGCTTTCCGCCGTCGCCTCTAGCTGGAGTTTGGCGAATCCTGCTAGGGCCTCGAAGAAGCCGAAGATGAATCCCCCTAGGAGGGCTAGAAGGGGGTTCCAGCCGCTGAACGCCACGTTTGCCAGCGCTATGAATCCCCTGCCCGCGGTTATCATCTTGGTGAAGCTGCCTATGTAGTCTATGCTTAGGTAGGCTCCGGAGAGGCCTGCCATTGCCCCGGCGAATGCTGCTGCAGCTATCTGCACCCTATACACGTTTACGCCCATCGCTTCGGCGCTCCTGGGGTCGTCGCCTACAGACCTGAGTCTTAGACCCGCCACCGTCTTGTTTAGGAAGAGCCAGACCGCTACTCCCATTAATATAGTTAGGGGCACGAGGGGGCTCACCCTCTGCCCCGCTATCTCTATGAATTGAGGCACATCCACTGGCGGGCTGTTAGCGTAGTTGCCCCAGAGTGCTAGGGTTCCCACCACTGTGGCTCCTGCTGCGAAGAGGTTCAACCCGACTCCCGATACTATCTGGTCCCCCTTCAGGTAGACTACTATGACTCCGTGGAGTAGGCCTAGTAGGAGGCCTATCGCTAACCCAGCAGTGTATCCTGCTATGTGGCTCCCGCCGGAGAGGAAATACGCTGCCACCGCTGTCCACGCAGCGAGGAGCATTATGCCCTCCAAGCCGATATTGACTACCCCTGCCTTCTCGCCCACTATCTCTCCTATAGCTGTCAGGGTTATGGGTACCATGGCAGTGAAGGCCATTACCGTGAGAGCCGCTAGGTCTCCTGCCTCTATAGGCACCGCCGGGCTCACCTCCTCCCTGCGAGTATCTTAGCCGCCTTCTCCCAGGGCCTGTGGCCTAGGACTAGGTGAGCTCCCGCGAGGGCCGCTATCGCGAATACTATGGCGCCGTTAACCATGTCGGCCACCTTATCGGGGACGCCCTGGTCTATCTGCAGCCACGCGCTCCCGCTCCTTAGGCTGCTGAAGAAGAGGCTTGAAGCCACTATCCCGAGGGGATGGTTCTTGCCTACCAATGCTACTCCTATGCCCTCAAAGCCGTAGCCCGTGACGCTCGAGAGTACAACATCTATGTAGCCGACGTGGCCCAGCACTAGTATTGCACCTGCGAGTCCCGAGAGGCCGCCTGCTACCGCCATTGCGAGTAGCTTTACCAGGTCAACGCTAGTGCCTCTCAGGCGGGCGGCTGATTCGTTTGCACCC
Organism: Acidilobaceae archaeon; assembly: GCA_027046245.1. Taxonomy (GTDB): domain Archaea; phylum Thermoproteota; class Thermoprotei_A; order Sulfolobales; family Acidilobaceae; genus Aeropyrum. The sequence goes on along the minus strand of JALTZJ010000070.1, from coordinate 3,331 downwards.
ACGAATCGATACCTTAGGCCCGGTAGAGTGTAGAAGGTGGCTAGCCATGCTGCTAGGGCTACTACTATACTTATCAGGAGCACGCTGGGCACTGTGCCTGGATAGACGGTGAATCCTAGTATCTCTAGCCTCTCGGAGGGCCAGCGGGGGAGTGCAGCCTCCTCTAGGATCCTTACGGTCCTGTTAGGGTACTGTGGATCGGCGAGTGGCTTGGCCACGGCGTAGAGAGCGGTCCAGTATATTATCCAGTTTATCATTATAGTGCTTAGAACCTCGTTGACATTAAGCTTCAATCTTAGTAGGGCGACGAACGCCCCTACTATTGCACTGGCTAGGGGCGCCACTATTAGTGGCGGTATTGGGCTTGGGATGCGGCTACCCAGTACTACTGCTATGAGGCCTCCTAGGATGACCAGGCCCTCGGCTCCTATATTGAAGAGGCCCACACGCAGTGGGATAGCGAATGCGAGGCCCGTGAGTATTAAGACGCTCATCGCTATGAAGGCTATATCGGGGTAGTACTGGAGGCCTGCCACGAGCACTACCAGGCTTCTCAGCGGGTCGCCGCCGTAGAGGGCTACAGTGGCGCCGCCCACTGCCAGGCCCGCTGCCACGCTGAGCGCTATCGGCCAGAGGCCTACGATCCTCTCCCCCAAGCCTCTCAGGCTAGGCACCCATGAGCACCCCCACCTTCTCGGGTGTTGCATCGCCGCGGGCCAGCTCCCCTGTAATCCTGCCCCCGCTCATCACCACTACTCTATCGCTTAGTTCCAGCACCTCGTCGAGGTCTGCAGATACTAGGAGGACTGCTACTCCCTGGGAGGCGAGATCTGATAGCAGGCCCCTGACGAAGCGGGTTGTCGCTATGTCTAGGCCCTGCGTTGGGTTGACGGCAACCAGTAGCTTGGGGCCCCTGAGGACCTCGCTACCAACTACGACCTTCTGCTGGTTACCACCGCTTAGCCTGCCTACCGGGGCGTCAGGCCCCGGTGCTACCAGGTGGAACCTATCCTTTATCTCCCTGTAGAGGGCTTCGACTTCGCCTGGCGTCAATGCTATCTTGCGCGACCCTGTGTAGAAGATGAAGGCTGCGTTCTCGCCCACACTCATCTCGGCTGCAAGGATCTGGCTCCTGTCGCCTGGAATTATGCCGCCGCCCAGTTTATAGAAGTCTCTCGGGCTCCTTACGGGTTTGCCCCATAAGAGCACCTCGCCCTCCACGGGCTTCAATAGGCCCAAGATAGCTGCTACTAGCTCCTCCTGCCCGTTGCCAGCTACACCAGCTACCCCGAGTATCTCGCCCTCCCTCACAGTCAGGCTAACACCCTTCAACCGCTCTACGCCGTCCACCAGTACTCGCAGGTTCCTAACTGTGAGTGCAGCCTTGCCTGGCTTTCTCCGGGCTCCGCGGCCTCCCTGCTCTGCTAGCTCTCCTACCATTAGCCTGGCTAGCTCCTCCTCGCTTACACCATCATTCTTGAGAGTGGCTACTACTCGGCCCCTCCTTAGCACCGTTATCCTGTCACTTATCCTAGTGACCTCCCATAGCTTGTGGGTTATGTAGACCACTGAGACTCCTAGGCTCTTCAGCCTCTCCACCACGGAGAATAGCGCCTCTACTTCTAGGGGGGTGAGGTTGCTCGTGGGCTCGTCGAGTATGAGCACCTTGGCACCCCCACTTATGGCCTTGAGTATCTCTACCCTCTGCCTCACTCCCATGGGCAGGTCTCCTACTCTGGCTACCAGCGGTACTTCAAGGCCGAGCCTCTCCATAGCCTCTTCTACTCTGCTCCGGGCCTCGGCTCTATTCAACCCCAGGCTCGACAAGTAGATTAAGAGGTTTTCCTCCACGGTGAGAGTCTCTACGAGTCTGAAGTGCTGGTACACCATTGCTATGCCCGCTCTTATCGCGTCCCAAGGACCGCTCCACTTGACCTCCCTATCCTCTACTATTATCTTTCCGCTGCTAGGTCTGATCTCCCCGTAGAGGATACGCATTAGCGTCGTTTTGCCAGCCCCGTTTTCTCCTAGGAGGCTGTGGACCTCGCCCGGGTAAAGATCGAAGTCTACGTTTTCGAGGGCCTTAACCCCGTCTGGATACACCTTACTTATGCCTCGCATCGAGACCAGCGGGGTTGTGGCCACTAGTAGCCCCAGGGTAGGAGTGCTGGGTTACCCCGAGGCTTTAAAATGGAGAGGTGGGAGTTAAGCGATGAGGACGCTGGAGCGCTTCCCAGGGGACGTCTAGCGGGTTTTAGCCCTGTGCCACTGCGGCGTCTAGGTTGCCCTGCTTTAGCTCCTCAATTATTCTGTCGTATTCGTCGTGGTCCTGTGGAGTCACGAAGGTTATCTCACCGTTCACTATCTTCTGCTTAAGCTCCTCTACTAGCTGCCAGGCTGTGTCGCTTATCCACTCCTGCCTCTTCTCCACGACTATCCTTACTACGTCGTCTGGCGTGAGGCCTTCGGGTAGTCTGCCCTGCTCAGCTGCTATCTCGGCGAAGTACCTTATTATCTCCTCGTCGCTGAGGCCGAGGCCTCCCTCCTTGATGCCTAGGCTCGTGACGCCGCCCTTCCACTCGCCCTTGACAACCATCTCTATCGCCTTGTAGACGGCGACGTCAACCCTCTTCATGCCGCTCACTATTATAGTGTTGGGGTCGTACCACTCCTGGCTCGCGTCCTGGCCTATGCTGAAGGCTATTATGCCCCTGGCCGCGGCCTCTCTTACCCCGTCGAACATGCCAACGTGGGTCAGGCCGGCGACGCCATAGAACACTCTTACGCCCTGCTGTAGCATCTGCTCCGTTGTCTGCTTGCCCAGCGCAGGGTCGTCGAACTTGCCTGTGTAGATCCAGACCATGTCTATGTTGCTGCCAGTGGCCTTGTTATAGTACTGGACTCCGTAGAGGTAGCCCAGGTGGAAGCGCCAGAGCGGAGGTATGTCCATGCCTGCCACGGCACCGGCTTTGGCCTCCTCACCCGTCCTCTCCATAATGTTCTTAGCTATGTCTGCAGCCACTATACCTACTAGGCTAGCTACCTCCTGCTCCCTGAATATGAAGCTGGCCACGTTGTCCATCGGCTCCCGCGTCGCCGAGTCTATGAGGGCGTACTTCTGCTCTGGATAATTAGGTGCTACTTGCTCGACGGCTTCGGTCCAGAGGAAGCCTACGAGTATTATGAGGTCGTACTCGCCGCTCCTGCTAACAGCCTCCAGCAGGCTGGGCATCTCGCTCTGGCTCTTAGGGGTCTGATAGTCGACCTCTACTCCTAGCTCCTCCTTTGCCCTCTCAGCCCCCAGAATCGCCATATCATTGAAGCTCAAGTC
>JALTZJ010000069.1 GCA_027046245.1 Acidilobaceae archaeon | reverse complement strand
CTGCATCAGAGGGCGGGTAGTAGGAGGGTTCTCGAGCTGCACGGCAGTATATGGCGGGTTATCTGCACTAGCTGCGGCTATACCAGGCGTCTCGAGAGGCCTGTGGATGTAGTGCCGCCTAAGTGCCCTAAGTGCGGGGGCCTGCTCAGGCCCGGGGTTGTATGGTTCGGCGAGCCCCTCCCCGTCTCGGTCTTCGCGGAGGCCGAGGCGGAGGCCGCTAGGAGCGACACGATGCTAGTGATAGGTACGAGTGGCGTCGTTATGCCGGCGGGCGAGATACCGTTGATAGCTAAGAGAAGGGGTGCCGTGCTGGTCAATATTAACCTGGAGGAGAACGCCTACACGGGGATAGCTGACGTTGAGGTAAGGGCTAAGGCTGCGGTCTTCGCTAGGCTCCTAGCAGAGGAGCTGGGGATAGAGTTAAAAGAGGAGTAAGCCCCTGGAAGCGGGAGGGCCTTGCTTGTTAGCCTAGGGCCATCCTCTTGAGCTGCCTCGCTAGGCTCTCGTAGCGCCTTATATCCTCTGGCGTCAGGCTTGGCGGCACCTTCTTCAGCGCCTGGAGGAAGTGGCGCATCTCTACTGGGCCCACCTCTAGCTTCTCTCTCAGCTTCAGCATGACTGCCTCCCTGACTACCGCCTCTATGTCGGCGCCCGTGTAGCCCTCTGTCAGCTCTGCAAGCTTGTCCAGGTCTACGTCCTCCGCTAGCGGCACCTTCCTGGTGTGTATCTTGAATATCTGCTTCCTGGCCTCCTTGTCGGGCGGTGGCACGTAGATTATCCTGTCGAAGCGGCCGGGTCTGAGCAGCGCGGGGTCTAGTATGTCTGGCCTGTTGGTTGCCCCTATTACTACCACGTTGCTTAACGGCTGGATGCCGTCCATCTCGGTGAGCATCTGGTTCACTATCCTGTCTGTGACGCCGCTGGTGTCGTGCCTGTAGCCCCTGGCTGGCGCGATGCTGTCGATCTCGTCGAAGAATACTATTGCTGGGGCCACCTGCCTGGCCCTCTCGAAGATCTTGCGTATTGCCTTCTCGCTCTCTCCTACCCACTTGCTCAGTATCTCCGGGCCCCTGACCGCGATGAAGTTGGCCCCGCTCTCAGTGGCTGCGGCCTTGGCTAGTAGCGTCTTGCCGGTGCCGGGCGGGCCGAAGAGTAGTATGCCTCTAGGCGGCCTGATGCCCATCTTCTCGAATACGTCCGGATACTTGAGCGGCCACTCTACTGCCTCCCTGAGCTCCTGCTTCACCTCGTCAAGCCCGCCGATGTCGTCCCAGCGCACCTCCGGCACCTCGACGTAAACCTCTCTTATCAGCGTGGGCCTCACCATCTTCATGGCCTCCATGAAGTCCTTCATCGTCACTTTCAGCTCCTTCAGCACGCTCGTGGGTATCTCCTTCTGCTTGAAGTCGATCTTACCCTCCTTGATGAACCTCCTTAGAGCAGCCATGGCGGCTTCCTTGGCTAGCGCCGCTAGGTCTGCACCGGTGTAGCCGTGGGTCATCTCAGCCAGCTTCTCCAGGTCGACTACGTCTTCCTCCTTGCAGACGCCTTGTTTCACGTCTTCCTCGGTGCAGAGGGGCATGTTCCTGGTGTGAACCTTCAGTATCTCTACCCTCGCCCTCTTGTCGGGCGGCCTGATCTCTATCTCCCTGTCGAACCTGCCGGGCCTCCTGAGAGCAGGGTCGACGGCGTCAGGCCTGTTAGTAGCTCCTATCACTATCACCTTGCCCCTCTCCTTGAGGCCGTCCATGAGGGTTAGGAGCTGGGCCACCACTCTCTTCTCGACCTCGCCCGTGACCTCCTCCCTCCTCGGCGCTATGGCGTCGATCTCGTCTATGAAGATTATGCTGGGAGCGTTCTCCTCAGCCTCCTTGAATATCTCCCTGAGCCTCTGTTCGCTCTCGCCATAGTATTTACTCATTATCTCCGGGCCGTTGATGCTGATGAAGTAGGCTCCTATCTCGTTGGCCAGCGCCTTCGCCAGCAGAGTCTTACCGACGCCTGGGGGACCGTAGAGTAGGATGCCCTTAGGCGGCTCGATGCCGAGGTGCTTGAATATCTCCGGGTGCTTCATCGGCAGCTCCACTATCTCCCTTATCCTCTCCTTGGCCTCCTCGAGGTCGCCTATGTCCTCCCAGGTTACCTTGGGTATCCCCCTTGCCCTCTGCAGCTCCTCCTCCTTGACTGGCTTCTCCCTTATACTCACCTCGGTGCCCTCGGTGACGTAGACTATCTGAGCTGGCTGAGTTGCCACCACTACTAGTGGGAGGCCCTCAAGCACGGGCACAACTATGGTCTCTCCCCTGGCGAGGGGCTTCCTCAAGAGGAAGCTCTTCACGTACTCCACGAAGTCTGGGCCGAATCGTATAGCCTCGGTAGGGGCTAGGACCACCTTAGTAGCTGGCTCTACCTTCTCGGCCTTCTCAACCCTTACTGTATCGCCGATGCCGGCGCCCAGGGCGCCTCTAAGGTAGCCGTCTATCCTGATTATCCCTCTACCCTCGTCCTCCCGCCGCAGCGGCCAAACTACAGCTACGACGCTTTTATCATCTTTACTTATCTTTATGAAGTCTCCCGTAGAGACGCCTAGCTTTTCCATGGATCTCCGGTCTATCCTCGCAATCTTCCTGCCTACATCTCTTGGATAAGCCTCTGCAACCCTCAACTCTATGGATGCCATTTCAGCTCGTCACCCCACGCCTATACCCTTAAAAGCTAAGCCTCTCCAGTGTTAATAAAGATCAGGTACTTCTCCGACCCGACGCACCAGTTTATGGCCGCCGAAGGCCGCGTCATGGATAAAGAGTAGTACTAGGCACATCCTAGGTCTACAGGCGTGTGATCCCCGGAGGAAAGGAGGCTTACTTCCTTCCCTTGGGAGGGTCGGGCAGCCTTGAGGACGGTCAGGAGCTATATATGGATTTACCTGCCCGAGGATGACCGAGTAGTGACTACGCTAGACAGGGAAGCCCAGCTACTAGCAGCCCTGAAGGCTATGGAGGCGCTGCTAGCAGCCGAGAGAGGCGACAAGGCCTCAGCTAGGAAGCTAGCCGGGGACGCTCTACGAGAAGTAGTGAGGGCGAGCGCCGAGCCCGCCCTGCAAGGCTGCAGAACCCTAGCCGCTGAGCCCCTCCCCGGCGATGCACTCAGGCTCAAGCTATCGGCTTGCAGCGAGGGGGAGGCCATCCTAATACCTGCGAGCCTCCAAGTAGACGCGGAGGAGGCCCTAGCAAGAGCCTATAAACCTGTAATACGCCTCACAACACCCAACCAGGTACAGGCTCAAACACTATAGCCACGAAGCCAGGCCCAAGAGGGAAAGGAGGCCTGAATAACGAGGCGCCGGGAGGTGAGCTGAGCTGTGAACGCCGGAAAGCCCAGGCTAGCCCTCGTAGTGGCCGAGTTCAACATGGACATAACCCTGATAATGGAGGAGAAAGCCAAGAGCCATGCCGATCTCCTGGGAGCGGAGGTAGTAAAGGTAGTTAGGGTGCCAGGCAGCTACGACACCCCACTAATAGTTAAAACCCTGCTTGAGAGGCGTGACGTCGACGCAGTAGCAGTACTGGGAGCCGTAATAAAGGGTGAAACAGACCACGACCAGGTAGTAGCCCACCAGGCGGCCAGAAAGCTTATGGATCTAAGCGTAGAGTACGGGAAGCCTGTGACCCTGGGAATCATAGGCCCCGGAGCCAGTAGGCTCCAGGCACAGGAGAGGGCGGAGGAGTACGCGAGAAGAGCCGTCGAGGCCGCAGTAAAGCTAGTCAGAGCCCTGGAACAGGCCAAGGAGTAGGACTCCTCATCGACGGTAGTGGGGGCGGGCCTCGCCCCCGCGCGGACACGACACAGCCCCCCAGCCATAGAGCCCCGGGGGGGCTCCGCGACCTGCTAAAGCCTCTTCACCGGCCCTAGCCCCCATAAGTGCTTTCTCAGTACTGCCTAGGCAGGATTAGAATTCATTTCCGCCTACCGTGCACCCTGTACTCTCTGATTGGGTGTAGTTCTCGTGGCGGTGAAGCTCTGTCCAGTGTGCGGCGTTGAGTTGAAGCCCCGAGTGGTCTACGGTATAGAGGTGGATTACTGTCCTAGGTGTGGCGGTGTCTGGCTCGACGGCGGCGAGCTCCAGAAGCTGGTGGCTAAGATTAAGGAGTACGAGGTAGAGTATCACAGTTATAAGCCGTTAAATGAGTGGGAGGAGGAGCGTTTCAAGAAGAAGAAGAGGAGGAGCTTCTTTGAGTTCATAGAGGATATATTCGAGTTCGATTAGATGATGGGTGCTCATCCCTGGGGGAGGGCTGCCTGGGGCCTTGACTGTAGATGCTTCGAGCACTGTCGTTGAGGCTGCTGAGAGGGTTAGGAGCCTGGTTAGAGTTGAGGAGGGCAGGCCCAGGTTTCTTGATGGCGGTGAAGAGGCCCTCGAGGAGCTTCGCAGGCTCTTGGTGATTCAGTACGCGGGGGATAGGCTGTTAGAGGCTCGGCGGTGGATAGACTCGTTTCTCTCCGAGGCTTATCGGGCTGTGAGTCTTCTGGGCGCTAAGGGCGTGCTGCTGCCGAAGGAGTTGAGGAGCTTTATTAGCGATCCCGAGAGGCATCTTATGAAGAAGCTGTTCCAGTACACGCTCTATTATGCAGCGGGCTCCCTTAGCATGGAGGATCTGCTGGTTAAGGCTAGGAGTGCTTTGACTACTAGTGTGAATACGAATATGAGGAGCCTCTACCAGTACTGGGTGTTCGCTGCGCTCCTCTCCATTCTAGCATCGAGGGGGGCGCGCCTGGTTTACCCGGAACACGGGTACATCTATATAGAGAGGACTGGGAGGCAAAGGGGCGGCGGCATACCTGCTAATACTGCCCTCTCGCTGCCCGGGAAGGGATATGCAAGCTTCTACCTCGAAGCGCCTCGACCCGTGGGGTGGGGCGATAACAGGGATCTAGCCAGGGCCTGGCGGCTCTACGTGAGCCTGAGGCCCGACATGATAGTCTATAGCGGCCTCGTGCTAGACATGGTTGAGGACTCCGGCGACGGGCCCAGGGTGAGGAGGCCTCAGCTCATAGTAGAGTTCAAGGAGCAGAAAGACTGGTACGAGAGGGCCAGGTACCTGAAGGGGCTCGCAGCGAAGCCCATGACGGCTGATGAATGGTTCCAGCGCTGGTACCAAGGGCTCAAGGCGGGGCTAGCGGAGGTCCTCGGGGTAGAGAAAGTGGAGCCTCCAGGGGAGAGGGCTAGGCCGGTGAGGGTCAAGGAGTACAGGCTCATACTACTCTACCGCAGCGTCTACGAGCCAGATAGGCTGGTCCTCGTGAGCCGGGCTAGGATGCCGGTTGAGATAGTAGCGGAGCTGGAGTCCGAGGGGGTCACGGTTATCCACGGAGTGGAGATAGGCGACCGGGGATCAGTGGAGCCGCTTGCAGACATAGTAGAGGAGTACTTCTCCGATCCCCAGGTCGACCCTCTCGACGTAGCTGTTAGCTTGCTGGAGGAGAGGCTGGGGGCGCCGGTGGATAGAGTTTTAGCTGCGAGGGCGCTAGCAGAGCTAGCGGTGGGAGAGGCTGAACGCCTCTCAGAGATCTACAGGGGACTCGCAAGAGGCGCAGCTAAGAGTGACTAGGAGGACGCTGCTAAAGCTCGGCGCTGCCGCCGCCCTTACAGCGGCGCTGCCCGCGAGCCTAGCAGAGCCGCCGGTAGAGGTTGAGGAGAGGAGCCTCGGCATAAGACGCAGAATGCTAGTTATAACAGACCCCCACATACACGCCAGGCCCCGCCGCGACCTAGTAAGGATAGCGGAGGCCGTCAAGCCCGACATAACAGTGATAGCCGGGGACCTCTGGGACCAGTGGACCCTCCGATTCCAAGCAGTCCTAGATACTATGGAGGGGCTGAGGAGGGCTAGCCGCTGGCTAGTAGCGGTGCCGGGCAACCACGAGTGGAGCGCATACAAGGCCGGCCTGATAAACTACAGGGAAGCCGTGGAAGCGCTCGAATCCCTGGGAGCTCTGTACCTGCGCGATGATAAGGTGAGCCTCTCAGGCCTCCTGGTGGCGGGGGTGGAGTGGAGGTGGAAGCCGCAGCGCTACGAGGAACCCCTGAAGTCCCTGGGGGAGGCTGACGTGCTAGTAGCTCACACACCCGACGTCTTCCCCCATACACCTTCGAGGATACCCGTGGTGCTAGCAGGCCACACCCACGGGGGGCAGATATGCCTCCCCGGCGCTAGGAGCATCGCCACTAACAGCAGCTACGGCTACACATGGGGCCTCTACGCTGAGAACGGCAGGGTGATGCTCCTCAGCAGGGGCGCCGGGGAGATGACGCCTCCTAGGGTATTCTGCAGGAGGCAGGTACACGTGGTAAGCTAGCAGCCGGGCCTCCCAGGGTTGCCTGCAGGGTAAAGGGGAGACCGTTAAAGACAGTTATCTACACTGTAAAATAAAGATATAAATCATCCTATGAAGAATAATGTCTAATTGGTGGGCTGCATTCGAGCCCTAGGGGTGTACAAGCCTCATGGTTATTAGGAGGCTTAGGAGGTGGCTCCTCCTAAGGGACCCCGATCTCAGGTACATAGTCGAGGTGGGAGTGGAGGATATACCCGAGGTCGAGGACCCGGTAACCCCGAGGGCCGCGATCCTGGGCGCTGCAGGAGGAGACATAGAGAGGACCAGCCGCTTCCTCGACAGCGAGGAGGCGTTGCGCTACTTCCTGCAGGGCATGGAGCAGAAGCTGGAGTACAATGTTAGGCTCCTCGGCGCTGCAGGAGGCTTAATACTCCTCCTAGCGGGAGCCCCCAGGAAGCTCGAGGGCCCATGGCTACTTATAGTTGACAGCGACGAGGGCTGGGTCTCGAGACTCCTAGTGTACAACGGCGTCATAACAGGAGCCCAGGTGATAGGGCCGAGCGGCGTCATCTACGGCAAGAGAGCCCTCGACATAATAGACACTGCTGGCGGCGAGGCAAGAGTAGTGGCAATCAAGATGAGGAGGCGCCTAATAGACTGGGACCCCGAGAGGCTGAGCATATACGTGAAGGGAATCGACAGGCAGCACATGTTCCTAGTGGCAAACCTCAACATACTATACCTAGGCCTGGTCGCGGGAGAAGACAGGAGCGCCATAGAACAAGTGCTGGACAACCTGCTAGATTATACTAAGTTCCACTTCAGGAGCGAGGAAAGGCTCATGGACAAGTTCAACTACCCGCAGGGCCCCGCAGAGAAGCACAGAAAGGAGCACGCCCTCTTCGTAGAGAGGGTGAGGAACTTCGTGGAGGAGTACAAGGCGGGCGAGGCGGGACTAACGCTAGACGTGCTAGGATTCCTAGCAGCATGGCTACAAGGCCACATAGCAGGAACAGATAGAAGGCTGGGGAAGTGGCTCAAGTACGAGGCGGGAGCCCCCATAACAGACTAGCAGACCGGAGGGAGGATCTTGGCTCCTAGAATACCGAGCCCCTCGACACCACGACCTCGAAGTAGCCGCTCCTCCTAGAAACCCTGGCGACCCCCATAGCCGACGCCAGCACCCTTATGTTCTCGGCGCACGCCTCGCTATCCACTAGAAAAACCCTTGAATCGCCCGGAGGCAGGGAGAGTATGACCTTAGCGGCCACTATCATGGGCTCGGGGCAGTCGAGGCCTCTCAGGTCTACAACGGGCGCCACACTCCTCCACCCCCAGACGCTCTCCACCATACCCGCGCTTCTCCCCCTCGAGAGCGTTGAGGGGCGGAGGCCTCCAACTATGCATGCATTCTTGATGTAATCAAACACTAGGGTAAGCTATACTACTTTTCTCGCCAGCTTCTCGAAGTAAAGCTTGTATGTGGCTACAAAGAGGATGCTCCTAGCCACTACGTCGACAAGCATTGCTGCCCAGGCGCCGTAGACGCATACACCGGCGGGGAGTAGCCTGACGAGGATCATCGCGGGGGCCACCCTGAGAAGGTACACGCCCGCAAGGTTCACTATCGTGGGCGTCACGGTGTTGCCGGCCCCCCTGATGGCCTGGCTCACGCTGAACACTGTGGCCAGGCTGGGCTGCGTCGTAGCCGCTATGAGTAGATAGTCCCTTGCAAGCCTAGCCACTATCGGATCGTCAGTGAATACATGGGGAGCTATGGGGGCTAGCCCTGCTAGTAGCCCTCCTATGAGGCCGCCTATAATGGCGGAGAGCTTAGCTAGCTCCCAGCCTATCCTCTTAGCCTCCCCCACCCTCCCGGCTCCCACTTCCTGGCCTACCATGCTGGCAGCGGCTGTGCCCAGGCTGA
>JALTZJ010000068.1 GCA_027046245.1 Acidilobaceae archaeon | reverse complement strand
GACCCCTTCCTGGGTGAGAGGCTCCCCTCCCAGCAAGCCTAAGGGGCCTATACTGCTTCAAGCTCCGGAAAGGGGACTACCGCCTCATCTACTGCTACGTCCCGAGCCGCGACACAGTCTACATAGTCGCAGTGGGGCACCGGGACGAGATATACGAGAAGTTCCAAAGGCGGATAGGGTAAGCCTAATACCACAAACTATCTTCTCTAGACTTCGCTTATGGACAGTAGTAGAGTCTCCTCTAACAGCTTCAGGTATGCTGGGTACTGTTGGTCTGCTTCGCTTAGGAGGTCTTCGTACCTTGCCTCGCTCACCCTTAGCTCCCCGAAGCGGCTCTGTATGAACCTTGCTGCCTCTCTATTCATAGTCTTAACCATGAGCCTCCACGAGGCCTTCCTCATGTACTTGGGTAGTACGAGGCCGTGCCTCCTAGCGTTACTTGCGTACCTGGTGCCGGTTGACGTGCCTGGGTGCAACCTGGGCTAGCAGCTTCAAAGCCTCAGCCGAGAAGTATATCCATTCGCAGGGCTTAGTTTCCTCCAGTAGCCCCATGTAGTAGCGGCAGAACCCTCGCTCGCTGAAGCATACAAGTCTCCTAGTAACAATACTGGTACCAGGTATCTCAACCCTCTCCCCGGGCCTCCACTCCTCAAGCATCCTTAGCACGTGCTCAAACCTAGCACCCGACTCTAGCATCAGCTTGTACACGAGGTAGTAGAGCTGGTAGTGCTCCCTAAGGTACTCTAGTGTTCTCTTAACGTCTTCCAGCTCTATGGGGTATGGTCTTACGTCTAGCCTGTAGGAACGTGAGGGTACCACCTCCATTATCCAGCCGAAGGTCCCCGGGTCCCTTACCTTCCTCCTCTTCTTCCTCTCCGCTAGGAATCTCTCGAAGTCCTCACTCCACTCGAGCCTTATGCCTGCAAGCTTATCCCTAGCATCTTCTTGAGGTCGTCGCGGAACTCCTGGACTACGAATCTTAGCAGCGCGTTTCTGAGGTACTCGTCTTCCTTGGCGATGGCTAGTATCTCTAGGGCGAGGCTATAGTCTATGGTCCCATCATCCCTCACTATGCCTAGGGCTTTAAGCCTCTCCCTAGCGGTGACTAGTCTCTCAAACTCCTCTCTCGAGAGTAGCTTTAGGAGGGGCTTAACGTACTCGGGCTTGACCGGGCTCTTCCTCTCCAGAAGCCTCCACAGTGTGACCCTGCTTATGCCCGCCTCCTCGCGGACACGTTTACGCCCATACTTCTCCACGGCATAGGCTAGGATGCGGTATCGTGCATCCTCGTTGAGCCTTGCCGGGTCTACGGTCTCCCACCACTCCCGCCTATCAGGCATGAACACCACATCTGATGTTTCAGACTGCTCCAAGAAGCTGAAACGCTGGAGAAGACTTATAAAGCCTGTTGGCCGGCTGATGGCTGAGTTTAAAAGTGTGGCGGGCCCGCCGGGATTTGAACCCGGGACCTCCGGCTCCGGAGGCCGGCGCTCTATCCTGGCTGAGCTACGGGCCCACTAGCTGGTTCCCTAGTACGCGGGTTTATTAGGCTCGGTTTCACGGTGGCTAAATCTCTGCTACATGGCGTGTAGGTTTTTGCATTGATATTTTTATGGCGTTATGCTATATGCTTGTTTGCCTGTTAT
>JALTZJ010000067.1 GCA_027046245.1 Acidilobaceae archaeon | reverse complement strand
CCGAGAGAGAGGTTAGAGTAGCCCCCATACCCGCGATACACAGGCTGCTAACAGCGACACCCTACATCTACATAGAATTCAACCGCAGAGTCTTCATAGATGCAGGCGAGGACTACTTCACCTACGCCCCCTACGAGCTTGAAGTCTACGTAGAGGACACTGTTCTCACCAGGCTATCCCCACACAAGGTTAAGTTCACCCTTATAGGAGACGTGCTAGACGGGCTACTAGCCAGATGGCACCGGGGCCCTGTGGAGTATGATGAGGAGGGCCTTCCCCCGGCGGGCCCAGAACTAGCAATAGTTAGATTTATAGTAAGGAATACCGGCGTCCTGCTACCGGGCGTGGGCTTCAACGCCGTAAACACGAGGTTCTACGTAGACAGCAATGGGCGCCTCTACTACCCTCTACTCCACGTCGACGTAGAAGGCGGGATACTCACTGTGAAATCAAGCGGGGAGCCGCCGAAGCCCGGGCTAAGGGAGGTAGCCTACGTTGCGACAAGGCCGGGAATAGCGGCGCTCCTGCAAGCAGTACAGCCCTTCAGGATGCAGGTAGAAGTGGTCAAGACCAGCGTGGCCACGCCGTAGACGGGGGTAGAGCGGCATGGTGCAGGTAGAGGCTGGAGGCCTAGTAGAGCAGCTGGGAGGACTGGAGGGGCTACTGGTAAAGCTGCTCCAGGCCCTCGCAATCATGCTCGTGGGAGCCACAGTAGCGGTAATAGTGAGGAGCGTGATGAGGAGGAACCTGAGCCACAGGCTCCCACCCTACATATACAGGCCTATGGAGAGCCTAGTCTTCTACCTACTCCTAGCGGTCTCCGGAGTAGCAGCACTGGCACCCTTCGGGATAAACCCTAGCGCCCTCCTAGTAGCGGGCGGCTTCGCAGGCATAGTGGTAGGCCTCGCAGCCCAGAACACCCTGGGCAACCTGGTAGCAGGAGTCATGCTATTAATAGAGCAGCCCCTCAGAGTAGGCGATCCCGTGAATGTTGCAGGCGTCAGCGGCGTCGTAGCCAACATAAGCGTATTCTCAACGGAGATCCGAACATGGGATGGCCCGCTGGTGAGGATACCCAATAGCACGGTCTTCAACGAGATGATAACTAACTACGTGAAGGTGAGGGCCCGCAGGGTGGAGCTACTAGTCGGGATCCACTATGACAGCGACATAGAGAAGGCGAGGAAGGCCCTCCTAGATCTTATGCAGGACCACCCCTTCTGCCTAGTCAACCCGGCGCCCGAGGCCTTCGTCGAGGAGTACGGGGACTCAAGCATAGTTATCAGGGCCAGGTGCTGGGCGCCGCCCCAGGCATGGTTCGCCACAAAGGTAGACCTGACGACTAGGGTGAAGGAGACCCTAGACTCAGCAGGAGTAGTTATACCGTACCCGCAGAGGGACATCCACCTGGTATCCCCTGGAGAGATAAGGGTGAGGCTAACAGGCAGCGGCAGAGAAGGCTGCAGGGAAGGAGGAGGCGGCGAGGGAGAGAAGCGCTAGCCCCCGGAGCCGCCTACACTCCTCAACCGCTCCACGCTAACAAGAAGCGGTATCCTCCTCTCAGGCGCCGCGAGGCCGACCACCAGGGCCTCGCCACGGCTAGGCTCAAGCTCCGGAAGCCTCTCCACGACCTCGGATGCAACGCTCTCAACGCTCCTCCTTATCATGCCAAGATCCTCAGGGTTAGTAGTCCTCAAGAGTATACTGGTAGCAGCCTGGCTCAGTATATCTGCGTCGACGAAGCTAGGCCTCTGGGTGACTAGCCAGAGGCTCAGACCCCACTTCCTACCCTCCCTCGCCACCCTCAGGAGGCTCTCCTTGCTAGCCCTCTCCTCCTGGGGCGGCGCCAGGTTATGGGCCTCCTCCACGACGAGCAGTGTTAGCCTGTCGGGCTCGTAGCGGCCTACATGATACTGGAACACCTGCCTTATGAAGAGGCCTAGGAGCAGGTCTACATTGCCCATGCTCGGCGGCGCTAGGTGGATTATGGTGAAGCCCTCCACAGCCCTCTTAACTATAAGGTCGAACACGCTCTTATCCAGGACAGCGCTGGTCAGCAGGATAGCCCTCTTCAAACCCCTCTGAACACTAGCCAGAGTCCTAGAGTCATAGAGGGAGACCAGGTTCTCGACTGCCTCCCCCACGCTAGAAGCTAGTTCCTTTGCATCCACCCCCCGGATCCTAGCGGCGGACAAGAGGTTCTCAAGGTCATGACTAGTTAGGAACCTGAAGAGGGGGATCCCCTTCTCCCTAGCCTTCTTCACAGCGGCCTGGACATCGACTCGGGCTAGGTCGAGTACTTCCGTGAGGCTCCTAGCGACCTGCTGCTGCCTAGCCACCTGCCTATCACTAGACCTGGCTAGCTTCACCACTGTGTAAACCGCTGGGACGCTGAGGACATCGTCGCCTTCCAGAAGCTCGAGAGTCGAGGCGACCTCATCAACTATGACGTCGAAGTACTCGCTCCTGCTCCCACTAAGCTCTTTCAGCTCAGACACACTCATGAAGCTAGGATAGGGGAGCGCCAGTATCAGGGCACCACTATTAAGGGCTACACCCGCCTGGACGGCATCCACCTCCTTCCCGGCTAGGGCGTCGTAAAAGCTAGTCCTCTCTACTATGAGGGCCTGCCAGTCCAGCCCTGTCCTCCCCCTAAGGGCCTCGGCTAGGCTGCGCACGCCGCTAGCGAGCCTCTTAACCCCCCTCCAGCCGGGGAGGGTGTAGGGGACTATCACCGTAACCCTCTCCGGCGGGCTGCCGCGGCCCCCGAACCTCTCAGGGTCGAGGACGGCGTCCAGCAGAGGGACTGAGCCGGGCTTAACGTAGGGGTGGCCAGTGTACTCGCCGGCCACGTCGAATACGATAGCGCCGCCCCTGAGCCGCAGGAGCTGCCTCCTCCACTGCGTCTCAGCCACTAACCTCTTCACAGTCTCCGTCTTGCCTCCTCCTGTCTGGGCTAGGATGCTGAGGTGCATCGTGAACCTGTAGGGGTTCAAGTATATCCTCACATCCGGCTCCACGCTGAGCCTCCCGATATAGACTCCCTTATCCTGGTAGTCCTCTATACTGGAGTGGATGACCTCCTCCAGCCACTCGGGGCTAGGCTCCCTCACCTCGCTCATGGGCCTTGGGGGCCTGTCGTAACCCCTCAACCCGTCGCCGGCGACCTCGCCTAGCACGCTTAGCTCGACAGTCATAATACTGTTCCACTTTATCAGGTCCTGCTGGGGGCTGAACAGCTCCTCCAACACCCTGCTGGCGTCCTCTAGCCTCGTCTCAGCCACCCTGAGATAGAGATCCCTGAAGCGCTCCACGTCGAGGGCGGGATGCGTGGTCTCCTCCTTGACGTTAACCACCATAGCCAGGAATACTTTACCCCCCTGACTCCTATCCCTCACCTCCAAGAGCTTGCCATAGCGGACCACGGTCTCGGCGGGCCGCAGTATTATAGCCTCGACCTTGTCGTACTCCAGGATCCTAGTGGTGAAGCCCTTCAAGCCGCCGTCAACCACTAAACCCCGCACCCCCACTGCAATCGAGGAGATCCGGGTGATATTAAGGGGGCGCCGGGCCCCCAGGAACCCCTCTCCTCCTGGGGAGGGGAGTCAGGTTAGGTAGCGGATCCTCGTGGCGAAGTCCCGTATGAATGTGCTGTAGGGCATTGCCCGCCTAGCCTTCTCCTCTAGGAGCTGCCTCAGAGCGCCTAGATCCCACTCGTCTATCCTGCTCCGCGAGTCTACTACTAGGAGCTGACTCGGGACGCCGTACTGGGTTATCCACGCCGCCAGGGCCACCTTATAATCTATCAGATCCCTCCTGGGGTCTCCACTGTAGTATTCCAGCCTGAGCGGGGGCTTCACACTTACCAGCTCTGCTAGGAGCCTGCGGTCTATGCCCAGCCTAGAGCTCTCCATAGATAGCCTCTTGCACGGCGGGGGAGGCTCTGGCGAGAGGTAGCGGTACTCCACCCCCTCGACCCAGCTAGCGGCCTCCTCGGGCCCGGGCCCTCCGCGCTCGTGTATCCCCTTAGACTCGATGTTCACTGCCAGCAAGGGCGCAACTAGCATGCTCTTACTCATCCTCTCCGTCGCAGCCAAGCCCTCAGCTCCAGCAAAGAGGTAGTTATATGCCAGTATGAAGTGAGCGTCGCTCGCCAGGGAGAAGTAGCGGGAGAGGAGTTGCCTCTCATAGATCCTCTTCACCAGCTGCGAGAGGCTACCCTCGGTCATCAACTTTAGCTCGCGGAACAGCTCCTCCGCCTCGTTGAACCTTCGAGGCTCCCTATCGAAGAGGCCCCCGTACAGGGCGCTCCTCAGGTGCTTAGCGTAGCGGTCCACAGCCTCGAGTGTGCCCCCAATCGAGGCCTCAGGGTCGAGGTCACCCAGGCACTCGGGGCTATCCTCAAGATCCTCCATGCCGAGCTCGATAGTGTCCCTGAGGAGCTTGTCTCTCGAGGCGCCTGCAACCGCTATGATAGCCTGGAGCGTTAAGTGCCTCCCCCTACTAGTGTCCTCCGCGACCCCCGCAACGCTCGCTTCACCCCCTATGGCAGCCCTGAGCCTGCCTAGGATGGCAGTCGCCAGTACCCCAGCATTAACCCTCGCAGGCTCCCCGGGCTTCTCTACGGTAGCCTCGGCCACTAGCTCCTTAGCTGTCGCCTCACCCAGCCCCGAGTACCTTAGGAGGGCCTCAGCGAAGTCCCTGTCCATGGAGAAGACCTCGTTGGTGTAGACGCCCACCTGCTGGAGAAGGCTTCCATGCCTTATAACCAGCCTCGGCCAGCCGTCGAGCCCCTCAGGAAGCCTCGCCTCGCCGCTTGCCAGGGCCAGAGCGCTGGCCACCTCTACTATATAAGTGGAGGCCTGCCTCAGCCTGTCACCCCCCTCAGCGACGAGGAAGCTAGGCTTCCTCCTGGGTAGCGGGTAGAGCACCCTCTCCCTGAGCCCCTCCTTGCCCGCGCAGCGAGCCAACACGCTGGTCTTGACCACGAAACCCTCAGCAACGCCGCTAACGCTTCTAGCAGACCTACTGCCTGTGTCGATGTAGTACTCGCACTCCCACTCGCTGCCTAGAAGGGGGAGCGAGCGGCTCCGGGGCCTCCAGCCCCAGGAGAATAGCCTAGCCCCCAGCTTCTCAGCGCCCCTAGCGGCGACCAGCAGCGAGGCAGCGCTTACAGGCGAGAGACCCGCCAGACCCTCGAACTCCTCCAAGGCCCCGGGAGACCCTCCATGTAGAGGATTGAAGGATTCAATACGCCTATTAAGAAGGATGACTCACCTAATACAGGCTCTCCGACGACGAGATCCACGGCAAGGTAATACCGGTGTCGCGGGGGTAGAGTAGCCCTATAGTGGCTACTCTTTGACAGCTAATTACATTCGCCGAGGCACTAGTGAGAGTCAATGTAGAGGGCCTCGGTCTAGGCCTCCGAATAGCCAGAGAGGTGCGGAGGTCCGAGGGGCTGTGTCGCCGTCAAGACTCTTCACGGCGCTGCTGGGCGGCGAGAGGAGGACTGTCCAACTAGTGAAGCTCGACGTGCTGGCCCTCGTAGCCGGAGTGACGGGAGGAGTCGCGGCGTATCTCCTCAGACTCTCTATAGAAGCGGCTTCAACAGCGTTCCTAGCGGTTGGCCAAGAGATCCCGGGTCCTGGAGGGCCTTGGAGGCATGCCCTGACAGCCCTTCTGGGCGGCCTCATAGTGGGTCCCATCGTGTATCTGGCGGTGAAGGAGGCCCGGGGCCACGGGGTACCAGAGGTCATGGCGGCGCTCCTTGAGAGGGCTGGGAAGATAAACTGGAGGGTGGCCCCCGTCAAGGTGCTGGCTGCGAGTGTAACCATTGGTAGCGGGGGTAGCGCTGGGAGGGAGGGGCCCATAGCTCAGACTGGCGCTGCCATAGGCAGCTTCATAGGCCAACTGGCAAGGCTAGGCCCCCATGAGCAGCGCGTCATGGTGGCTGCAGGCCTGGCAGCGGGCGTCGCGGCCACCTTCAACGCCCCCCTGGGGGGCGCCCTCTTCGCCATAGAAGTATTGATCAGGATCATAGGCTCGGTTGACGCCGTCCCGGTGATACTGGCTAGCGTGGTGGGCAGCGCCGTGGGCCGCTGGCTAATAGGAGAGGAGGTAACCTTCACGGTGCCCCGCCAGCCGGAGTGGGCGCCCGAGGAGATACCATTATTTATACTACACGGGCTCGTCATAGGCGTTGCAGCATTCCTCTGGGTCCGCCTCTTTTACCTCTACGAGGAGGCATTTGACCAGCTTCCAGGCCCCGGGTGGATAAGGCCCGCCCTCGGAATGGGACTCGCAGGCCTCATAGCAGGGCTAGCCCCGAGCCTCGGCATAGCAGGGGTAGGATATGATGGAGTGGAGAAAGCCCTCCAGGGCGCCCTGCCGCTGCCCCTCCTTATCTACCTAGCCGTAGCTAAGGCCGTGGCGACAGGGCTGACCGTGGGTAGCGGGGGAAGCGGCGGCATATTCGCGCCCAGCCTCTACATAGGGGCAATGCTGGGCTACGCCCTAGGCCTAGCCTACGGGGCGGGAGACCCCCTGGCCTTCGCCCTGGCGGGCATGGCAGGCTTATTTGCTGGCGCGGCCTACGCACCGCTAACCATGAGCATAATGATACCCGAGATAAGCGGGAACTTCACTTTAATACCGCCTATAATGGCGAGTGCAGGCTCGGCCTACATAGTCAGCCGCATACTCCTCAGGGGCAACAGCATCTACACCCTGAAGCTCGAGAGGAGGGGCCTCAGGGTAAAGCTCTTGACCTCCTTCATACTGGATAGCGTCAGGGTCAAGGAGGCAATGACTACTCCAGTGATAACCGTGAGGGCTGACGCCACTCTCAGGGAGCTTGAGAGGCTCTTCGCCGAAAAGCCGTACAACCAGTATCCAGTCCTAGAGGACGGCTTGCTAGTGGGCTACGTGACTCCTAGGCACCTAGACGTTGCTATAGAGAGGTATGGCTACGAGGCGGCCATGAAGCTGAGAACAAGGGACATAATGGATCCTGTGAAGGCTGTGGCATACCCGGAGGACACCCTGAGAGAGGCCCTCGACAAGATGCACCGCCACGACATTGACTGGCTGCCGGTAGTGAGGAGGGACTCCCCCAGGAAGCTCGTAGGGATACTAACCAAGGGCGACGTGCTGAGAGCTATAGAGAGGGCACTCGAGGAAGAAGAAGCCTAGCCCCTTAATCTGCGCAGAGCCTCAGCCCTTCTCCTAGCCCTGGGGCTAATCTGCCTCCTAGGCCTGTAGGGGGGCTCCAGGAGAGCCACTCCTATCATTAGAGAGGCTGCAACCGTTAAGGCTAACCCCACAATAACTCCCCGCCCCCACACTGCCTCGGTCAGCCTCGCGGGAGCAGCTAAGAGTAGGAGCGCCGCTCCCGCAGCGTCAGCGGCTAGTGGGGGCTCAGAGTAGTGGCCCACGTCGAACGCTACAAGAGTCTTGCCAGGGCCCGAGAGCCTCTCAAGAAGGGCCCTGCAGAGTGCCTCGTTACTCCCCGGCACGAAGGCCGGAGGATCAAGGTAGTAGTTCACGCATACGCTCCCATCAGAGACTACCACTGCACTTACTTCTCCTGCTTTAACCTCGACAGCTGCGAGAGTAGAGCCGGGGGCGGTACCCCCCTCCTCGATGAGGACGCCGCCGCTCAGGGGCTCAAGGCGGCATAGCGTCTCAGCCCCCGGGGGAGCCTCTGCTATATAGCTGGCAACGTCCGCTAGCCCCGAGGGCAGGCCTCTACAGTTTAGCAGATGCACCTGAGACCACTCGCCCAGATCGAGGACCCCGCTCCTCTCTACAAGAGGATCACCATCTATTATGACGCCTAGCAGGGGCCCCGTGAGACTCCTAGAAGCTAGCCCCTCATCCATGACTAGAAGAGATGTATTGACCCCGCGAGACGCTAGATCCCTCAACGCCTCGACCTCAGCACCGGAATACGGCTTATCAGGTGAGACAACCACAAGCACGACTGAATCATAACCGCGAGCCAGCTCCAATAGATCAATGGGGCTCTCAACAGTCATGGTATCGCCGTAATCACTCGCCAACGCGTAGAACCCGCTAGTCCCCCCGGGGAGAGGGTTCCAAGGGGCAGGCGGCAGCCCCCCTAGACCCAGGAGCCCCCCTCCACCGAAGGCGACAGCAACCAGGGCGGCTAGCAAGAGGGAAGCCAGGAATCTCCTATTCAACCCCTCCTCGACCCTCCAGCAAAGAGCCTGTCATAATAGAGCCTAGCAGCCTCCACCAGCCCCGGGTCCCCCGAGGCCCTGGCAGCCTCCATACCAGTAGAGCCCCGCGGAAGACCCAGACCCTCGACAGCCCTCCTAAGCCTAGCCCTCAACTCGAGGAGATCCTCCGGTATAGGATAAGGAGCCCACCTACCCCCACC
>JALTZJ010000066.1:2425-8892 GCA_027046245.1 Acidilobaceae archaeon | reverse complement strand
TTCCCGAAGCGCTGGCGGCCTTGAAGGCGGTGTGCGACACCACCGATTGTCTGGAAACCTTTACGGACCGGGCGGCTTTCTTGTGCAAGATCGGCCTGGGGGGGGAGTCGGTGCTAGCCTCTCTGGAGGTTATGAGGGAGGTGGTGTGCTTGGTTGAGGTTGTTGTTCGGAGGGGGCTGAGCCGGGAGATGGTTGCCGGGATGGTCTGGATGCTGCTCCGCTTCCGTGGCTGTATGAGGCCTAGGGACGTCGCGGAGGCTCTCAGGCGCGTAGGAGTAGACGTGGGCGACGGGAGGGTCTACGATACCCTATCACAGTACAATGGGATCCTCTTCCACCGGCTAAAGAAGGGGTACAACGTCTACTACTGCGCCATAGAAAGAGTGTAGGGTGAATAGGCATGGCTGGGGAGCGGTGGAAGAGGAGGGATGCTGCTGTAAAGGCTGCTAATACTGTTCTCGTGCCGCTAGCCAGTGCTGTGCGCTTCGCGTGGGAGAGGCTTGGCACCGGGGCGCGCTATAGGCTAGAGGCTGCCACGAGCGACTATAGGGTCTATGTTGCTGTAGTCGAGCTGCCGGGTTCTCGGCCCCTAGTCCTCGGCCTCTACGCTACTACAGAGGAGTCGAGGCCCATCACCTTCCACAGGCTCCGCCCCCGCCTCGAGAGGCTCAGGAAGCTAGTAGCCCGTTATGCCCCGCCAGGCTGCGACACCCTACTCTTCATAGTAGCAACAGCCAGGGCTAGGCCCACAAGACCAGCCAAGAGGGTGCTGGCAAGGCTAAGAGTAGGATTCATGTCTCCCCGCGAGCTCCGAGGCTGGCTCCACAAGTACATCCTACGCAGGCTCACGAGGCTCCTGGACACCCTAAGAGAGAAGAAGACCAAGGCGTGGGGCCCACTAGCCGGGCTCCTAAGAACACTATATGCCCTCGCCAAGGAGCTAGGACCCCTGCCCATCTCCCTAGCAGAAGTAGACGCAGCAATAAGGGCCTGAATAAACCCTAGGCCCCCCTATGCGTGTTTTGTTCAAAGGTAATACTACCTTTTCACAGAATCGCTAACCTCTCACCATGCCCCATGTAGCACCACGTTTTACAGGCCTGCACCCCCATGCACTGGTTCTAGACAGCTCTAACACTCTCTTACACCTACTACACACAGTTAGACACAGGGCAAGCAATGCGGGCCGAAACTGCTCTACCAGGATGACCAGGAGCGAAACTATTCTATGTTATTGACAGCTAGGAGCTCACCCCAGGATCCTCTAGTAGGGATAGAATAGTTTCAGCCCAGCACAAAAAGCAGTGCACTCCAGGGCCCTAGCGTCGACGCGGTTATCGCCTGACAACCATGACCTGGCAAGGCCTATCGCCTAACCCATAGGTAAATCCACGAAAAGAGTTAAACCAGGAGCCCACAGGTTCACCCACAACTTTACACAGCGCATATGGAATAGAATGGTGCTCAACTCTTATCGCCTGAATTCCCGGTAATCAGAACCTGAGAGGCCATGGCAGGCTAGAATATATAAAAGTATTCTTCTCTCCTAAAACACTACATGACCATATATAGTGATGCCCTCCGGGAGAGTTCTTCCGGAGTTCTTTTTATGCCTCTCTTCTTGTTCTTGCAAGTAAAGTTGCATGATATTTACTTTGATCCTAAGGAGTTTGAACTACTTATAGAGTACATTGTTAAGTGTGGATTAGGTTGAAGTTTCGGTTAAAGTTATCTATTCAAGGGATCCTAGGTTAACTCTTATGCGTTACTATGAATATGAGAAGCGTAGACAGCGAAGTTAGTTAAGGTGTTACTTTACAGTTGTTTTTATAACGTATTATAGGGAATTCTATAGTGGGTGTTGTAGAAGGTATGCCAGTACTTGCTGTTACTAAGGTTGGGAGATACTATAGGACGACCATACCACGCGAAGTCAGGAAACTTCTCAACATCAGCGAGAACGATGAAATAGAATGGGTATTCGAAGACAACAAGGTGATTATCAGAAAGAAGGGTGGATAGCATGGTCAAGTGTCCGTTTTGTGGTTACGAAGCTGATGTATCTGCATTCAAACTTCTCAGAGAACCTTGGCGCTTCAGATTCTACACCGTTGGAATGCTTGAATGTCCTAAGTGCCATAAAGTTTTCAATTACTATTCTGGTGTTAGCCCGCGCGGTAAGAAGTCTGAGTATGTGATTAGGATAAGACCTAGATCTAGAAGGTGATAATGTGGCATCGTTCAATGCTTCCTCAATAGATCTTAGAAATGTTGTCCTAAAGATCCAGGAGGCTGTAGGTAGCATAGAGGTTGAATGTCACTTAGGGGGTCCTCGCTGCAATGAGGAAAACGTTAAGCTAGAGATTGAGAGAATTCTATGGGACGAAGTATGGAGTAAACTAGGTGTTCAAAAACCTGTTTACGAAAAGCCTCTAGGCAAAGGTATTTTAGCACGTAGCTATAAGCGTGCAGACGCATTCTACGGTCTAACGATATTTGAGTACAAAACACCCAAGATAGACCTTGCTAGATCTACTAGAGAAAGAGATGAGGCATTGAGGCAAGTATCTGAATACATAAGCTTAGCTCTGAAAGAACTTGATATCCAAAACCTTGTGAGAATGATTAAGTTTAAAGGTCTTACGCCACTAGTATTTGGCATTATAACTAACGGTAAGCAAGTCATATTTGTAGAATACAATGTAGATGCAGGGGTACTCAAAGTCGATCCCATAGCTGGAGCCTACCCTCTCGACGAAATTGCTCTTAGAAGAATTATAGTAGCGGTTACGTCTTCATGGAAGAAGAGGTTTGCAGCTGAGAACCTTGCCAGTGACTTCGGATATAGTGCTACGTTAGCCAAGAAAGCTGTAAAGAAACTTTACGAGAAACTAATGTCGCCAAGATCAAGTAAGACGAAGGTTTTATTCGATGAGTGGAGGAAAGCTGTTTCAATAGCATACCCTAAGTTTGGCGAAGAGGTCAAGAGAGTAGCAGATCTCTATGGTTTCAGAGGCGAGATTGATGGGGATAGACTGTTCTTCGCTATACAAACTTACTACTCAATAGTACTAAAGCTCATAGCAGCTGAAATTGCTTCTAAGTTCTACAATACGTCGATCTTAGCATACTTAGACTACTTGGGAAGAATTAGAGATCCAGATGAATTTAGACGAGCTTTCGAACGTATCGAAAGTGGTGAATTGTTTACTGGTCTAGGTATTAGGAATTTTGCTGAGAGAAGCTTCTTCAGCTGGTATCTTGAGGAATGGGATGAGGAGATAGAGAGGCTGTTAAGAGGCATCATAGCTAAACTCTCAGAGTACGACATATCCTCGGTATATTTGAACATAGAGTCTGCTCGTGACATGCTTAAGGTCTTATATGAAGAGCTTATCCCTAGGAAGGAGGTTAGGCAGAAACTTGGCATCTACGCAACGCCCGACTGGCTAGCTGAGCTGATAATTAGGGAAAGCGGGCTTGTCAATAGGCTAAAGGATCCTTGCAGCGTAAGAGTTCTTGACCCTGGCTGTGGTACAGGTACCTTCCTGAGCCTAGTTATCCAAGAGATAGGTAAAAGAGCTAAACTGAGTGAGGAAACCCTGAAGTGCGTTACAAAGAATGTTGTAGGCTTTGATATCGAGCCTTTAGCTGTGCTCACGGCTAAGACAAACTACTTGATAGCTCTTGCTGCAACAGGGCTCCTAAACTATAGACGTGGTGAGATTGAGATACCTATTTACATGGCAAACTCTTTGCTACACATAGAGTTTGAACGTACTCTCGTAGATAACGTGCAAGTAGTTAAGGTTGAGACGAGTATAGGTACTTTCTTAATACCTGAGAAGCTCGTTAAGGAAGGTCTTGTAACCGAGTTCTTGGACGATCTAAGAGAAGCAGTAAATCTAGGGCTAGGAATCGAGAAAATAGCAGTTAAATACAAACTGTCGGACGGAGAGCTTAAGATAGTCAAAGAACTCTACACAAAGATCTTGGAGCTAAAGAGTAAAGGCGTTGACACCATATGGATACCCGTCATAAAGAGCTATCTAGCGCCACTAGCATTCTTAAACTCCTTCGACTACGTTATCGGTAACCCACCATGGCTAGCATATAGGTACATAGCTGACCCCAGATACCAGTCCATAATTAAGCGCATGATAAAGGATGTCTACAGTCTAGTGCTCGACGAACACCTCATGACTCACATGGAGTTAGCAACACTATTCTTCGTCAGATCAGCAGACAAGTACTTGAAAGAAGGAGGTGTAATAGGCTTCGTAATGCCTAGAGCAATATTCAGTGCCGATCAACATGATACTTTTAGAGGTGGTAAGTTCACTGGTGTTAAGCTAGGGTTTGAGAAGATAATTGACTGCGAAAAAGTTGAACCATTATTCTATGTGCCTACATGCGTTGTCATAGCCAGAAAAGGCAAGGAAACAAAGTTCTCTGTTGAAGGCCTTGTAGTTAAGGGCAAACTGCCAGAACGCTTACACAAGGTACTGCCTCTTGATGAGGCCTTCAAGAACCTA
Organism: Acidilobaceae archaeon; assembly: GCA_027046245.1. Taxonomy (GTDB): domain Archaea; phylum Thermoproteota; class Thermoprotei_A; order Sulfolobales; family Acidilobaceae; genus Aeropyrum. The sequence continues at coordinate 4,357 of JALTZJ010000066.1, read as the reverse complement.
AGTACAGAAAGAGTAAAGTTCTACTACAATAAAATAGGTGCTAGATCATTCCTGGACACCAAGGAGGTGCTGATTAAGCCTCGTAGGAGTTGGTACTATCCGCACTTCTATCAAGGAGCAACAATTTACCCGACTTCATGTTGGTTTGTAGATGTAGTGGAAGTAAAACATGATACTATCATAGTGCGTACATCAAAGAGAGTTAATACTAGAGGTAAGGTTAAGGAGTATATGCCACCACTACCTGTTGAAAAGGAATTCATTTATGGGGTTTTAACGAGTGCAGAAGTTCTTCCTTTTGCGCACTTATTACCAAACATAGCTGTTCTACCAATAAAGCCCAAAGGAGAAGGCTATGAACTGTTAACTAAAGATTTAGCTTTAAGAAAAGGATACAAACATCTAGCTAAATGGCTTGAAGAGGCAGAAAAGATATGGAACAAAGTACGTGGGGCAAAAAGAGAAAAATTATCACTATACGAACGTATCAATTATCAAAGATTGCTTACAACTCAAAGTTCAAGAGCAAGGTATAGAGTTGTTTACTTACGCTCAGCAACCTATTTGGCAGCTTGTATAGTAAAGAATGAAGCTATTGATGTGAAAACAGATGCAGGTATTATCAAAATTAATGGTGTGTTGATCAATGATACTCTCTACAGGTATGATACTGATAGAGAGGATGAGGCCTATTATTTAGTCGCAGTACTCAACTCAAGTGTATTGGATAAACTAATTAAGCCTGTGCAATCGAGGGGCCAGTTCGGCCCTAGGGATATACACAAGAAGCCTCTTGAATTTCCTATACCTAAGTATAATCCTAACAACGATATCCATAGGAGGCTGTCTGAACTTGGTAAGAAGGCTACTCGGAAAGTCTACGAATTGCTTCCTAATATTCTAAGAAAATTTGGCTACGATGTTAAGCTTAGGCAACGAGGATTTTTAATGCCCCAAGAGGTAGGACGTGTAAGAGGCGTTGTAAGAAGTGAAATACAGGATCTAATCAATGAAATTGACTCACTAGTTAAGACGCTACTGGCCGTGGAATCTAGTAAGGGAACAAGCGGATTACTTAAGTATCTTAGGAGATAAAGATGAGAGGTTCAGAGATTGTCTCCTTTTCTCAACATAACATCTCTAATCACAACCATTCTCGGATCATTACTTGGATCACTATTATTCATAATAACATATCAGATTGGAAAGCACATATATGAATGGTATATAGATAGGCATCCTTTAAAAATAGAGTGTTATTATACCGATGAAAATTCAAGTGTTATCTTGCTTAAGGTGAAGAGCCGTAAGCGTATAGATAGTTGTCGTGCCGATGTAATACTCTTTTCAAGTGATTCCGAAAATGAGAATAAGGTAGAATTGAAAGGTTATTGGAATTCAATATACCCCGAGAACAGACACCGGGTGAGTTTCATAGATAAAAATTCTGAGAACTACCTTATAATACCTCTGACGCTAACGTCTAATGAATCTAATGAATTAAGAACTGCTTTAGCCGAGATAGGTATGGATGAAGTAGCCTTCGCGTTAAGAAATGATTTAGTTAGTGATTATGGTCGAACACCTGATGAACTGATAGATGAGTTTGTAAGCAGTATGATCAGAGAATATACTAAGCTCTTTAAACTTCTCCAAGCCAGTGAAGTTGTGTTGAAAGTTAGATTTGACCTATCAAAGGTGTTGAAGCCTACAGCGAGTCCACGATATAGCTATGAAATAAGGATCGCGAAAATGAGAGTAGAAAAAGAGAGAATCCTCATAGCTAAGACATACATAAAGCGGTGTAAAGGAGTGTGATAACATAGAGTAGTGAGTGATGATTATTGAGGCAATTATTTAATCTCTTCTACTAGCTCTAGTCTCTTCTTTTTTGGTAGTGTATCTTGCCTATCAATACACCGAGATTTGAGT
>JALTZJ010000066.1:0-2415 GCA_027046245.1 Acidilobaceae archaeon | reverse complement strand
TTTGAGTAGAAGAAGCAAAACATTTTGAAGATACTTACGCAAAGCATTTCTTGCCACTCTACGGAAGCGACGGTGCTGTTGAGGGAGTTGTTGCGGAGTGTAGCGACTCAGTAAAGGTGTTCATGTACCCCTAGCTTAGCACAGCATATACCACATAGTGCTAGAGCTTGTTCTATGCGTTTATTGTTTATTGCTTCTCTTGAACAGATATATAAATTTTGCGTGACTCGCAATCCGTTCACAGCACCAGGCGATAGTGAACCCCTTGAACGTGTTCGGAGAGTTCGTCCGTGGATTCATTTTAGGTCTCGTATTAGCGCTCATTAATAGCGTCAGGAAGGCATTATTTGCATAGGCTAAGGCCAGATTAGGAAATAGTGTGGTTTTTACTGCCTGGTATACTGGTGTAAGATGTAGAGTTCTATGTTGTCTTTAGAGTTGATTACTAGTTCTATTATGCTGTTGCGGTGTGCTTCATTGGCAAAGCCTAGTGTGTATAGGATGTATAGTGTTTCGTCGAACCTGTCCAACCCTCTTAGCTTTGCGACGAGAAAGCCTAGGGCTAGAGGACCTGCGCCGCCGTAGCCGCAGCTGAACCCGCCCACTCTCTCACAGTAGCCGTCGCCGTATACTGCTACTGCGTGGCGTTCTGGGTGACGGTGGCAGGGGACTATGAAGTGTAGGGGTGCTCCATGCCTCTCCATGTTTTTGAGTACATGGTCGGGGGCCTCGTTGCTGGATAGTTCTACTACGGGACATGAGGCAGGGTCTTTGCCTGTCTTTTCGCGCACATAGCTGTGGAAGCCTGGTATGTCTACGTTTATAGCTCTGATAAATATGGGATAAGGCTTCATAATCGACACCGTGCTAGACACTAGGTCGTAATACTTCTTTTGCGTCCATGCCCCTCCCGTCTCCCCGCCCCGAAATATTGACGGGAGGTAGTGCATGCGGGCGAGAGGGGTCTCAGAGGTTGTTGGAGCGTTAGTTCTGAGTGTTATAGGCGTGATTGTTGGGGTCATGATTGCCGACATGCTGGCCCCTAGGGTAGCTGCTTTGGAGCACTATTCGCAGCACTCGATTCTTGTCGTCCAAATAAACAGTACTCACGCCCTGTGCTACAGTGTGGACCCCATAGACTCGGGCGAGCTCAGGGGTATGGGGCTTAGTGTCTGGGTTTTTGGGGATGTGGACGGTGATGGGTGGAACGAGACTATCCCCGCCTCTGGCGTGGTCCCACCCCATAGCTACTATGTTGTTTCTCCCCCGGTTTGCGGGTGAACGAAGTGATAGAGTATAGTGTGGGCCCCGTCAGGTACTTGGTTGACCCGCGCTCTAGGACCTACAGTGTGGAGGAGCCTGCGCTGTCGGCGGAGGCTGCTGAGGCTGTTAAGGCTATCGAGGAATGGCTTAGCCTGAGAGGCTTGGAGCCCGAGAGCGACAATATAGCGGTGGCCGCCGATCACCTGGGGTACTCCGAGGTTTACCAGCGTGAGGCCGTGGCTGTGGAGTACCACGTGAGGAGGATGCTCTCGGGCTGGGGGAAACTATACCCTCTCGTGCTCGACGAAGAGCTAGAGGAGATTAGCATCCCACGGCCCGGCACAGTCTACGTAATCCATCGGAGCATCAACCCCGGAGAATACATGGAGACAAACATCACGGTCAGCGAGGAGGAGCTAGAGGACGCGATTAAGCAGCTGGCAGTCAGGGCTGGAGTCTCGATAAACCCAGCCTACCCGACAGCCGAGTTCAACGTTGACGGCGCAAGGGTGAGTGCTGCACTCAGGCTCATAGCCAGCACTGGGCCCGAGCTTACTGTGCGCAAGTTCCCCAAGACCCCCTTCAGCCTCGAGGACCTAGTACAGCGGAGGCTCCTGCCACCCGAGGCAGCCCAGTACCTCTCTTGCCTCATGAGGAGCTTCGGAATGGTCTTCATCATAGGCAGAACAGGCTCAGGCAAGACAACCCTGCTAGGAGCCCTCCTCGACAGCCTACCCGACCCAGAGTGGAGGGTTGTAACCATCGAGGAGACCCCGGAGCTCAGGCTTAGGCGTAGGAACTGGACGAGCCTCCACACGCGCGAGCCGAGGAGCCTCGCTGAGCCTGAGAGGATACGGGTCCCCGTCGAGCAGCTCCTAAGGGAGGCGCTGAGGAAGAGGCCTCACGCCATAGCAGTGACCGAGGCCCGCGGCCCCGAGGTACGCTACATCTTCGAGGCGGCAGCATTGGGGGAGACCTCGGAGGCAGCGTTCCGTGCTAAGAGTCTCGAGGAACTGCTATACCGGATAAGGCTGCTAGGCATCGACGACGCCTACCTAGACCTACTCCACGCGGTGGTCCTGCTGGGGATAGTGGACCTCCCTGAGGGCGGCAGGGGCCGGAGGATGCTTGCTCTTTGGGAGCGCTGGAAGG
>JALTZJ010000065.1 GCA_027046245.1 Acidilobaceae archaeon | reverse complement strand
AGACATACTGGTAGATGCTATGGCTAGGCTGGAGCCCGGATGGGCAACCATAGTAGTTGCGGGCGAGGTCTGGGAGGAGGGCGCGGCGGAGGCCATCAGGCGCCCCACAGACTCCATAGTCGCCATAGAGAGGTACCTCAGCCACGACCAAATACTAAAGCTAGCCGCGGTCGCCGACGCAATAGTTCTCCCCTACAGGGACAAGCGCGGCGCCTACGCAGTTAGCGGCATACTACACCTGAGCATGGGGAGCCTCAAGCCCATCATAGGCACTAGGGTGCCCAGGCTCATAGAGCTGTACCAGCACGCCCCGGGGCTAACGGTGCCCCCGAGGGACCCAGAGGCTCTCGCGGCCATGCTCAGGTGGCTCAGGGAGAACTACGACGTAGCGGTGTCCTACATGTCAAGCGTGTACTCCTACGCCGCCAGGACGCAGTGGCCCATAGTGGCCAGGAAGCACCTCGCGGTCTACAGGCTGCTCCTCGAGGGGAGGAGGCCGGAGAGCCTGGGGATAGCGGCTGGCCTGGAGTGACTAGCCAGGCACTGGAGCCCGAGTTTGCCCCGGGGGCCGCGGGGGCAAGGGATTATACGCTATCCTACACAGACCAATACTTATTATTGAAGGCGCGGCGGGGGTCCAAGGGGTATGGAGCCCCTCTTCCCGAAGCACCGGCTCCTCAAAGATATAGTGGCTGAGAGCGACGGGCTCCCCCTGTACAAGGCCTACCTCCCTGGGGCCGGCTGGGTTGAGGGCGACGGGAGGATAGCGGTGAGGAGCCCCATAGACGGCTCCACCGTCGCGTACTCCGCGAGGGTGAGCCTTGAGAGCGGCCTGAAGTCCCTCTCCGTCGTGTACAGGAGCGGCAGGTGGAGCATTAGGGGGCTCCCCGGGGAGAGGAGGCTTGAGGCGCTACTCAGGGCTGCAGACCTGATGGAGGAGGCGTTCAACGACTTCGTAGACGTCCTCATCGCCGTCGCTGGGAAGACTAGGAAGCAGGCTGAGGGGGAGGTGGAGGCGAGCATAGACAGGCTGAGGAAGGCTCCTCTAGACCTGAGGAGGCTCCAGGGCGACTACATCCCGGGGGACTGGGACAGGCACACTCTAGAGAGCGAGGCCCTCGTGAGGAGGGAGCCCTACGGCGTAGTCATGGCCATAATCCCCTTCAACTACCCCCTCTTCGACACAGTTAACAAGGTAGCCTACAGCATGCTCCCCGGCAACGCGGTGATAATCAAGCCTACCAGCCAGAACCCCCTGCCAAGCATAATGTTCGTTAGGCTCCTACTCGAGGCGGGGATACCGCAGGACTCCATCGCAGTCATGCCGATGCCAGGCGGCGACGCTGAGAAGCTGGCGGCCGACAGGAGGATAAGCGTGGTGAGCCTCACCGGGAGCAGCTCCACGGGGAAGAGGATACTCGCTGCCGCCGGGATAAAGCAGTACATACTCGAGCTTGGGGGCGGCGACCCCGCCATTGTGCTTGCAGACGCAGACCTCAGGCTAGCAGCCTCTAAGGTGGCTACGGGGATAGCGAGCTACGCTGGGCAGAGGTGCGACGCCATCAAGCTAGTCCTGGTCGAGGAGCCCGTGTACCAGGAGTTCAGGGAGCTGCTCGTCAGGGAGCTCAGGAGCCTGAAGGTGGGTGACCCGAGGAGGAGCGACACCGACGTGGGCCCGGTGATAAGCGAGGAGGCCGCAGACAGGATGATGGAGGCCGTTAAGGAGGCCGTGGAGGCCGGCGGAAGAGTTCTCGTGGGGGGGCGCAGGCTTGGCCCGACACTCGTGGAGCCGACCCTAGTGGAGGTGCTTGACCACGACGTGCTCAAGGGCCTAAGACTCTACAGGGAGG
>JALTZJ010000064.1 GCA_027046245.1 Acidilobaceae archaeon | reverse complement strand
AGAGGTCATATTCCTCGACAGTAGCGCTATACTCCACTATCTAACCGGGGACCCCCAAGCTAGAGGCATCATAGAAGGGGCTCAACGCCTAGCAGTTAACTCTATAGTCTACAGTGAAGTTGCCTTCAACCTCTTGAGGCTGTTATACACGGAGAAGTACAGTCAATACAAGTTCTACGACATGAAATCCAGAATAGCAGTGCTTGACCATGACATACTAAAGGGTTACACGATACTCCAAGACTTCCTAAGCGAGCTCCATCGAGAAAATAGGCTTGTATACCTTCCTATAACCCTTGAGGTAGTCAGAGAAGCCAGTATCATAGCAACCAAATATGGGCTCCTGCCAAATGATGCCTTAATAGCGGCAACATGCAAACACTACGGTATAAGCGTGATAGCGACCTTCGATAAAGACTTCAAACGACTACCGTGGCTAAAAGTAATCCCCTAACACACAGAAATTCACAATATTGAAATCCGTGCCTACTAAATAGATACCTGGCGATTATCACTCCAGAGAGAGGCATCGACTACGTTTTATGGCCTCGGAAATCGATACATTCCATGCAAGGATTAATGGTTACTAGGAGGAGTCTGGTGGCGGGCCCGCCGGGATTAGTGGGCCCGCGAGCCTCCGGCTCCGGAGGCCGGCGCCCTGGTCCTGGCTAGGTTAGGTGTTCAGTTCCCTGACAGGATATACTTATTATTTTATAGAGTCTAGTCTTCTTCGATCCAGATTTTTACGCGTAGGGGTTGTAGGGTTTCTGGGTCTAGTTTCTCTGGTATGAGTATTATGATTGGGTAGCCTAGTACCTCGTAGAGTCCTGGTGGTGCCGTGTCTGTTATCTCTACTATTATGTAGGAGGCTTTCCTGCCTGGGAACACGTGGTAGTCTTCTATGACTAGTGTGGCTGGCTTGATGCCGGCCTCGGGGTCCTCTACGTATTCTTCTCCTTGCTTGTACTTGAATACTGTCTTGTTATACCAGTATTCTTTGATGTGGCCTGTGGTGTATGTTGCGATCGGGCCTTCGCCGTAGCCGTAGAGGCGTGGCTTGTGCCTTTTCACCTGTAGCTCCTCCACGGTGTAAAGGGGTTTTGAGGTGTAGTAGGTTAGGTAGAGTATTGCCTTCTCGCCGGGCCTGGCGATGAGTATGTTCTCCCCGGCGGCATCTATCGATGAGATCTTGACTGCGTCCAGGACCCTGCCATCATGGGATATGAGCTTTACCACGTGCTCTCCCAGCGCGGGCTCCACCCTGACTATGGCAACTAGACGGCCCGGCTCCTCATGGAGGACCGTGACAGTAGCGGTGCCCGCCCTCTTGCTCGCCTTGGACACTTCAAGACGTAGCCCTTCTTCGCCTGGGGCAACCGCATTTACCAGGAAGATGCCGCCGATCGACTGGGAGCTGCTAACTAGGATGGAGCCCTTCTTCGTTGTGCTTGTGACCGCTACCTTCAGCACGCTAACGTACCTTCCCTTCTTATCTATGGTGGCCGCGCCGAGCCAATTGCTTCCAATGTAGTCCCCCGTGCTGGGCGCCTCCGCATTGTCTTGGAGGGGCTGGGCTAGTACTAGGCTGCCCGCCTCGACCGCTGCCAGGAGCGAGTTGAAGGGTACCACTGGCTGTGCTGTCAGGTGGACCACGCCAACAGTGGTGCCGACTATGAGGGATAATGCCAGCTCCAGGGGGAGGAATAGTGCTCGTATGAGGGATAGTATACCCGAGCCCCTGTCGGGCACCGCCTCTGTGCCGAAGATGACATAGGCCATGGAGCCGCCCCGGCTGCCTTGGATTTGGAGCATTGCTGTAGCATAGTTGCTAATGCCCTTGCCCCCCGGCATGCCGAAGCCTGGCCATGGGTCATGGTATGCCC
>JALTZJ010000063.1:694-1910 GCA_027046245.1 Acidilobaceae archaeon | reverse complement strand
CCGCGCTCACGACATCACCGCTACCCCTCAGCAGGAGCCTGTCCTCGTCGAGGGTCTGGAGCACCACCACATCAGCTATAGGCTCCAGGTCTCTTATTGCGTCCCTGAATGTCGTGCTCAGCATCTTGGCCTCGACCTGGAAGTCTATCCTGGGCTCTGGCAGCTTCTCGTATGAGAGGGAGATCTGGGGGATCGTGAACCTCCTTGTGCCCCTGCCCACGAACTTCACCGTTATCCTGGACTCGTCAACCTCGAGTACCAGGGAGTCCTCCTTCCTGGCCCTCCTCAGCACCTTGACCAGTAGGGGGAAGCTCACGCCGAACTCGAACTCGTCGCCCTCCACCTCGAACTCCCTGAACGCATCGGCCGGGTAGAACAGGTCCACCATGACGACGTTGCTCGTATCCAGGGCCCTCAGGCTCAGCCCCTCACTGCTAGCAACGAACACAGACTCGTCGAGGATCTTCTCTATGCTGGCCACCATGTACCTCCATACCCGTGCATCAGCGAACTCGAACCTGAACAAGCCGTCAACCCCACCCCAGGTGATACTGTAAGCGCACTGGATCCCTTAATTAGGAGCGTAGCCTAGCCCTGAGGCCCGCTGCGAGCATCCTCAACCCCGCGGCCAGGAGCCCCGGCCTGGCTAGCAGGCCAGCCAGATCCCCGGGCCTGAGCCTGGACGCTATGAGCAGGCCCACGCTCTCGTGTGCATCATAGTCTATACTATCGGAGAGCCTCTCCCCCAGCTCGGCCCGCCTGGCGTACCTTATCCCCTCCTCCACGAGCCCCGGGCTATAGTGGAGGATCCTGGCTATCGCATGCTGCCTCCTAAGCTGGTACGCCACCCTCTCGGCAGCGCGCGCCACCGCATGACCTGGTTTAACCCCCTGGTTGATCATGCTGGCAGCCAGCTCGGCAACCCTAAGCCCCGGGTAGAGGCCCCCACCAGTGAGGGGCTTCACCAGGCCCCCAGCATCGCCCACAAGCACGCTACGCCCCTGCACCAGGGGCCGCGTGGGCGGCCCCGCGAGGACAACGCCACCGTAGGCGTCACGGCGCCCCCTAAGGCCATAAGCCTCCTCGAGCCTCTCCCTGACACGCCTCGCCTCACCGGGGCCAGCTGCCGAGCCTGCTAGTATGCCCTGGCGTGTGGGGAGCACCCAGGCGAAGAAGCCTGTTGAAAGGCCGGGCGTGAAGTCCACCCGTATGGTGC
>JALTZJ010000063.1:0-684 GCA_027046245.1 Acidilobaceae archaeon | reverse complement strand
GTATGGTGCCGTGAGGGGGCGCCCTGCCGGAAGCGTATATTATATTCCAGCCTGTGAGCCTGCGCGGCCCCGCCTCGACGCTGATGCCCCTGACCCGGCCTAGCGAGCCAGCCGCCACGACAACCAGCCCGTGACTCCTAACGCTGCCATCATCCAGGTGTACCTTGCCCGTGCCCGGGTCTACCCGTGCCACGCGTGTGTTGAAGCGGAACACCACCCCGGCAGCGCTGGCCCTCTCATACAGTGTCCTCTCCAGCATGACCCTGTCCAGCCTGTATACGCCACCACGCGGCCTAACGGCTACGGCCTCCTCCTGGGCAGCGAACTCGACGGTCTTGTACTTGTCTAGTACAAGCCTCCAGGCGTCGAGGCCCTCCACGACCCGGGCTGACACGAGCCCCGTGCAGTGCCTCGGCAGTCCTATCCTGTCCTCGCCATGCTCCTCATAAACGGTAACCCTGGCTCCCGACTCCGCGAGCCTCCACGCTAGGACCAGCCCGGCGTAGCCCGCGCCCACCACGGCTATATCGTCCAAGCAGCCCACCATCCCGCGTGGTTATTCATTGTAGCACTATGGAGGGGTCTCTCAGGAAGGGGTTATACTCTAGCTCATAGCCCATACGCGTCTCCGGCCCGTGGCCGGGCAGGAGCCTCGCCCCGAGATCTATCACGCTTACCGCACGC
>JALTZJ010000062.1 GCA_027046245.1 Acidilobaceae archaeon | reverse complement strand
TAAGCAGCGTGGCCGCGTCGGCCCCTGCACCAGCTACTATTGCCACCTCCAGCGCCCCTGCATCCACAGTCTTAGTATCAGCTATCACAGGCCTCTCCCCGGCGACCCCCCGAAGACCCCTCACAGCATCGGCTCCGAAGGCCTTGACTAGGGGCGTGCCGGCCTCCAGGGCTACAGCGGGGCTCCTGGGGAGAGCCGCTGCTACGCTGAGCGCCCTCCAGAGATTGTCGACGTCGAGTGCTACCTGGAGTACTGAGCCGCACTGGGATAGAGCGGAGCCTAGCCTGCCCCTGGGAAGCCTCTCCAAGGCCTACAAGCCACCCCCGCTTAACCTTACCCCCTTCCAGCCTGGGTGGTTTTTTGTCCTGTGGGAAGGGTTTCAGTTCAGGGTAATAGGCCGAGAGGGGCTGCAATCCAGTATTAATGGGTAGACTGGGTGCGGTTGCGGGTTGCACTGGATTGGCTGGGAGGCTGTCCGTAGGCTTAGGGAGCTGATAGCTAGGGCGGGCTCTGGCGGGTGGCATGGGCCTCTGAGGACTGCGTTGCGAAAGCTTGTGGAGCTAGACTCTCAGGGTAGCCCTTATGCTGGAGAGATCGCTATGATGCTGGAGGACACGGTCTCTGAGGTTAGGCCGGCTGCTGACGCCGTGGTTTCCGCTTTTACTAGTGATGCTGCACTCGCCTTTGCCGCGGGGAGGAGCAGGGTCTCTAGGGTCCTGGTTGCTGCTCTCAGGACTAGGGCTAGGGGTAGGGGTCCCGAGGCTCTTGAAGATGTTGTAGCAGCTGTTGAGTCCTTCGGGGCCGCTGGCAGGGGGTTGGCGTCTGCACTCGCCGAGGCTGCCCGTGTGGAGCCCGATGCCGCTAAGAGCCTGGTGGTGCTGGCTGCCCGCGGCAGGCGGGGCGCCCTCATGGCGCTGGCTGAAGCCCTTGAGGGGGGCCCGTGGAGTGGTGCCAGCTTGAAGGCCGCCTCGGAGGCCCTCGCCAGGGAGGTGGGGGTGCCTGTAAGGGATGCCCTTAGGCTCGTCGAGGAGGACGGCGTCCTGGGCTTGGCGAGGCTCCTCACCGGGCTGCGGGACGCCCCTAGGAGTATAGTGGCGGCTGTGCTCTCCCAGGGCTATAAGAGTCTCGGGGAGGCGGTCTCGAGGGAGCTTGTTGTCGAGGCTATTCACAGGCCTGGCTGGCCCTCGCCCGACGCAGGCAGCGATGCGGGGGCCTTGAAGGGGTCGGGCCTCTCCGGCGATGGCTGGGCCGCGGCTGCCCTTCTAGACACGGGGGAGCTGCTAGTAGTGGATCCACGGGGCTCCACTGTCAGGGCGAGGGCTCCTCGGGGTGCAGTGCCGCCCCTCGCTGCGGGCAGGCATGGCGTAGCATTAGCCGTAGATACTGGAAGCCTCTGGCTCCTATCCCTCCAGCGGGGAGGCAGGGATTTCAGGGTGGAGCTTGAAGGCGAGCCGGTAGCGTTCTCCGTCGCCCCCTGGGGCGTAGCAGCCCTGGTAGCGGATGGAGGCTCCGCTGTAGAGCTAGAGATGTACAGGGTCGAGGGGGGCTCCCTCGTTAGGGTGCATAGCGTGGAGTTGCAGGGCGAGCCTGTAGCCGTAGCAGCAAGCCCCGGGGAGAGTCTTGGGGCTGTCGCAGCCGTAGCCCGGGGCCTCGGAGGCGCGGCATACATAGTCGACCCCCGGGGCAGCGTAGACGTGCACCCCCTGGAGTCGAGGCCCGTAGCAGCGCTCTGGACCCGCGACGCCGGCCCCGTAATCGTCTCTCCGGAGAGGATCCATGCCCCTAGGCTGGGCCGGAGCCTGGGCCTCCTAGTAGAGGCCTCCACTGCAGCAGCACTAGCAGGAGGCCGCTACCTGCTCTTAGCGCCTGCAGGCCGGGGGCTGCCCTTCTACCTAGCAGACCCCCGCTATGGCGAGCTCTGGGAGCTTAGAGGAGGCCCCGTGGGGCCCGTTGACGCAGCAGCGGTAGCCGGGGGCTCGGGGCTCCTCCTCGTAGCCTCTAGGGGGCGCCTCAGACTCTACCCGCTGGTCTGCAGCGAGGCCTGCCCCCCGGGCAGGGCTACAGAGCACCGCTTAGAGCATCCCGGCTGCGGCGCCGCCTGCAGGGCCTACAGGGAGGGGAGGGGTCCTCAGGGCTACATCGCAGGCCTTATAAGGAGGGGCCGCTACGTGGATGCCCTTGCTGCCTCTGTGCTGCTGGCTAGGAAGGAGTCCTGGGGTCCCCCCTCCAGGAGCATCGTGGATGCAGCGCTCCTAGGCCTTAGGCCTGGGCTTCAGCTGGCCTCTGAGGAGGAGGACTCCTCTAGGGTGGCTAATGCCCTGCTGGAAGCGCTGGGCAGCGTCGAAGGTAGACCGGTAGAGGAGGCGGCTCAGCTCATCGAGGAGAGGCTCGGCCTGAAGCCTGAGCCGGTGCTGGAGGAGCAGCGGGAGAGTGTAGCCGCTGCTCCTAGAGACGCCGATGAGGGTAAAGAGGCTCAGCCTCCAGAGACTCCAGCTGTTGCTGATTCCATCGATCCTGTGGAGACCCTGTTAGCAGCTAGGATCGAGGGTCTACGCGAGGGGCCCCGGTGCAAGGGTGAAGCTGTAGAGGTGGAGCTGGCCCGCCTAGAGCCTACAGAGCTTGAAGGTAGGTACGAGTGCTGCCTTCTCGGCTGCGGCGGCTATGGCTGCGTGTACCGCTGCATGGATTCCCAGGGGCTGGTGGTCGCTGTGAAGACTCCCCGGGGGCTCGATCCCTGGGAGGCCTCACAGGCCACCGTGCCTGAGAGGCACGTCGAGAGGCTGGCTAGGGAGGCTTCAACGCTCATGAAACTCAGGCACCCGAACATCGTCAGGCTATTAGGCTATGGGCAGGGAGCCCCCCTCCTGATCTACGAGTATGCCTCTCGGGGGAGCCTGGCGTGGCAGCTCCTAAGGGGCTGGAGGCCCAGCGTTAGAGACGCGCTGATAACCGCTGTTCAGATCGGCGATGCGCTGCGCTACGTCCACAGTAGGGGTGTGGTGCATGGCGACGTCAAACCCGGTAATATACTATTCTCGGAGGCTAGGGCTAAGCTGGGCGACTTCAGCAGCGCTGCCCAGCTACTCTCTGCTGCCACGGCGGCGAGCCTCCCCGGGACTCCCGGGTGGCGTTCACCTGAGCAGGTCTACCTGGACTTGAGGAGGCGGGCTGTGGAGAGGGGCCTGGAGAACAGGATAGACGTCTACCAGCTAGGAAACCTAACCCTCTACCTACTAACCGGCGAGGCCCTAGACGGCGAAGAAGCCGTAAACACGGCAAAACTAGAAGAAGCACTAGCAGCAGTGAGAAACCCAGAACTAAGAGAGGTGCTAAGAGAGATGCTTACAGCAGAGCCCTGGAGGAGGCCTAGCATGGAGGAGGCGGTGAAGAGGATAGCCGGGATAGCGATTTTCCTACTCCAGGAGGAAGGGTAGCTGGGGTGGGAAGAGCGGGGCCACGAGCCACGTAACCACATAATTATGTAGTTATATCGTATATATCTAGTATAGATATTTACATGGCTAGGCACTACTTTAATCTATACGAGCCACCCCTCCTTCAATACCGCGAATAGACTAGCTAAATACGAGTACAAGTTAGAGGTGATCCCTAGGTGGCCGATGTAGCTGCCCTGCTAATAGGCTCCTCCCTCTTCATCTACTTGCTACTCTTCATAATAGCGATCCTGATAGCCGTATGGGTCTACAAGGACGCTAAGAAACGCTACCCCGAGGATAGCAGTGCACCCATACTATGGCTCCTAGTAGTCTTGCTGACGGGACTCATAGGACTCATAATCTACCTCATAGGAGGCCTAAACGCTGAGAAGCCAAAGGCAACAAACCCCCGCAATACCTAAGGTTTTTACGTTTAGGACGCCTCCGCCAGGGAGAGGATCCAGGCTCTCTCATATTAATCGTGATGCTCCTAGATAGGGTGCAGCGTTTATCTTGAAAAGGCTTGCCGGGCCACCAGGGAGTTATGCTTGGAGGGTGGGTAGGCTGTGAGTGAGAGGGTCGAGGTTGAGGCTGGCGGCGTCAAGTTCTATGTCTTAAAGGATCTATTGTATACTGAGAGTGACGAGTGGGTCAGGAAGGAGGATGGAGTGGTTAGAGTCGGCGTTACCGATTTCGCACAGAAGGAGCTGAAGGACGTGGTAGCAGTTGATTTGCCCGAGGCTGGCCGCAGGGTTAGAAGGGGCGAGGCTGTCGCTACCCTTGACAGCATCAAGACTACTGCTGATGTCTACTCGCCTGTTACTGGCGAGATCGTGGAGGTCAACGAGCGCCTCCTTGAGGAGCCCGAGCTGGTGAATAAGGATCCCTATGGTGAGGGCTGGCTCTTCGCGGTGAAGCTCGAGGATCCGGGGGAGCTAGAGCAGCTACTCTCCTGGGAGGAGTACGTGGAGAACGTGAAAAAGAGGAAGGAGGAGGGCTAAGCGGGGCTAGCCCAATGTTTTCCATTCAAAGTTCTTGACTAGATAGTAGGTGTCGTCGATCTTTACTAGTACTAGCACGTTGGGTTCCCCGCCGTTGCTCCAGGCCACTGTGAATGCCCTGGATGCTCCGGGCTCGACAGTGTATAGGTTTACCTGCACCGTTACTCCTAGGTCTGCTAGCGTGGCACCGCTCTTAGGATCAACTACTATCTTGTCGGGCTGCACCTGCTCGCTAGGTGCTATAGAACCTAGGCTTTCTCCCGTTGTACCCACTAGGTCGCTGCACGTTACTCCTATGCCTGTTACGTAGCCCGTTGAACCCACTATATCAATGACGCTGTCATCGTCCACGTCTCTGTAGTCGAAGACCCTTAGCACCTCGGGCTCGGGCTCTAGGCTCATGGGCGAGCCTGGCTGGCCGTTGAGAGGGTAGAAGGCTATGTAGGCGTTTAGCATGCCCAGATTACTGGTCTTGATAGTATAGCAGCCCCAGGTCTCGTTGTACTCTCTCGTTATAGGCGTCATAATCGTCGAGGAGGCTACTTCGCTTATCGCCTCCACTACTGTTAGCTGGGAGTTGAAGGCTGCCGCCAGGTTGTTGGAGTAGGCTAGGAATCCGATGCCGAGTAGTATGACTACGGCTGTTAGGATTAAAACTGTTAGTGGGGCTGCCTGCCCCTTTCTCGCGGGCTTCATTGCCTTCCGTCACCCGTTTATCTTGTCATTAGCGGCGAATGCGAGGCCTAGGAGCTGCTCCGCTATCATGCGGCCCAGCACCTCCTCCTCATCATCAAATCCGTCATCGTCATCATCGTCATCGCTGAAGTCTGACAGTACTGGGTAGTTGTAGGGCGTCACTAGCACGAGAGCACTGTCGAAGTCTTCCGAGATTATTGCTACGCCCGACGCCTCAACCTTCGCCTTGAAGCCCACCGTGCTCTCGTTTAGATACGAGAATATAGTGAAGCTCCTCCAGTCATCGCTGTCACTGTTATACATGAATAACAGTACGAACTCGGCTTTTACCTCGCTTGTGCCGCTGAGGCCGTAGACTCCCGAGAGGTCGAGCCATTCTGGTGAGGCCTCTAGGTTGTTCATGAGAGGCTTTACTCCCTTGAATACAGCTGCTACCTCACTGTTTACATTGCCGAGTATCATATGCTTGAAGAACCCTGGATTCATAGCTGAAGGTGACGCTATCATTGCCAGAACGTTACCCCTGGAGAGCCAGTCGACGAGCCAGGCCGCGCCTCCAGGGCCGTGATGGCCTGACATGCTGCAGAGAGTCCATGGCGGGGTGTCTGCTACGTAGAATACTATTGAGTTGCTTACGTCGCTTGTGAAGGGCTCGCATATGTCTTCCTCGTCTTCTAGTAACGTGTACTCTAGGCCTAGATTGTCTAGCATACTCTGCAGATAGTCCACCGCCTCCTCCTGCATGTCCTCATCTATGAAACCGTATAGGAAGTCGTCGTCAGGCGCCACTATGTAGATTGCGGAGTCTCCTGGGAGCGTGTATGCTGGAGCGCTCCTACCATACTTCAGCTTCACATTGTCTACTATGAATGTCACCTCGGGGGTGCAGCCCTCCGTGTCGCCGTCGGGGTTGAAGGTTAGCATGGGGTCTGCGAAGAGCATCGTGACCCTGTAGATCTTACTCCTCTCTAGGTCGAATTCTACGCTGCCTCCAACCCTGTAGGATCCCTCTAGTAGGCCCTTGCCTGTTAGTGCCTCTACTATGTCGAAGCCAGTGTCAACCGGGAACACGTCTACTGTTACCCATTCGCCCGTGCCGCTATCATACTCTTGGAGCGCTATCGTGATGAGTGGTGTGTAGGCTATCTTCTCGGCGCTGGCTAGGAAGTCGCTGCATTCCCCTGCGTCTAGCTTGGCCTCCGGCCCGTCAACGACTATATCTATGTAGACGTTTATCGATACTTCTACGTAGTCATAGCCCTTGAAGGTGAGGTAGGGGGTCCATTGGAATACTAGGGCGTCGCCTTCCAGGGTGTAGTAGCCGCTGCCTGGGAAGGTGGAGTTTAGGTCGTAGTCTGCTGTGCCTACTGTTGAGAGTACTAGCTCTCCGGTGGCGCCGGTGTAGCTCCACCACTCATCTATGTAGTCCTCTATGTCTAGTAGGCTTGTGTAGTAGCCCTGGAACGGCTCTTCAACGATGCTCTCTCCTTCTTCTCCCCTGACGTCAGCAGCGTAGCCTAGGATGTAGAGGTAGTCTTTACCATCCTCTACTACTTCAGCCACGAAGCCCAGGAAGCCTGTTAGTTCTGCTCCCGCCCCTATCGGCGCATCACTACTCAGCACTAGCATGCCGGTCTTCTTGCTGGTGTCTGGCATGACGACGTAGATCCCCGTGTAGCTGTCCGCCATGCCGCCGCCGAGGTCTGCGATGTCTGCGTAGCCGCCTAGCTCTAGCTCTGGCAGGAGGCTCTGAGACTGGTTCATCCTAGCATAGTACATCCATGGAGCATCAGTCGAGATCCACACAGGGTCCATGTAGGCCTCGCTCCACTCGGCTAGCGGGTCGAGCTTGTAGCCAACCAGTATCTTGGGCCTCCACGCCTCGACGCTGCCACCCTTGATGAAGTCTAGGTAGCTGTCGAACTCTGTGATCTGCTCTGCGGCCTCGCCGCCCGTTCCGGAGCCCGTAGCGCTGCCTGTCAGGCCTACGCCGGTCTCAGGCACTATAGTCTCCTCCATGCCGCCACTGTTGGGGTGAAGCACTCCCCTAGCACTCTCTACCTTGACGAAGAGGTCCCTCGCCTGCTCCTCGCTAATCACCGTCGTATTGAACTTTATCCTAAGCGTCTCGCCCGGGTTGAGCCTTATAGGCTCCCCCACCGGCGGCAGCTCTCCACCCGAGTAGTACATTGCCTCAATTACTCCGCTGCCGCCCCTGGCCTTGGTTAGGTCCACGGCTGCGTAGAGCTGACCAGTGCTAGTGTCTATCAGGTACAGCGTCACCAGGTCCACTGCTATGGTGCCGGTATTGATTATCTCTACTCCAGGGAACCAGCCACTAGCAGCCAGAGGAGACCCCTCAGGGATCCCCCTGACCGCGACGCGCTCATTCGCTGCAAGATCGTTCACTAGCGCAGCGCTCTGCGCCCTACTAACAGTATTAGAGTAGCCTAGTACTAATCCTAATAACATAGGAGCTAGAATTGCTAGCAGAACAGTAACGACTATGAGTCCTCCAATTATTTCGCCCTGACCTTTCCTACTCATATTAGATACATTAACTATACCCGACATATCAGGTCACACCCTTACACTATATATACTACACCTTATGTTCCTACCCTATCAAAGATAGCTAGGTATTGTAGAGGTGATCATAAGCTATCCTAAGGGCAGAGTATATACAATCGATCAGGTGACCAGGTAGACTATATCCAAGTAATTAATGTAGAGAAAATTTAGATAGCTTAGGGCGTGGAGAAGGCGAGCCCTAAGTTTACACTACACTCAGGCAGCCTAGCTACGTACTTTGACCCCCTGCAGGGCGGTTCCCCGGGTTCTCCTACGTTGAGGCCGAGTATGTAGCAGTAGCTCCTCTCGGGGTCGTAGAGGATGCAGTTTCTACAGTGGGGCCTCTGCCTCTTGTCTGCCTCTCTAGTCTCGGCGGCCTCCTCGAGCGCCCTCCTTACCATCGATTCGAGGAGTTCCTCCACGAAAACCCTATAGTCTCTCCTGCCCAGGATTCCAGCCGCTAAGCCCGCACGCATCTCTGCTTCGAGCACCACCCTGCTATTGCTCCCCCGGGGTTCCCCCTCTACTCTCAAGATGAAACGCGCATTTAGGGGACTCTCTCTGGTGGACTCGTATACTAGGCCTTCCTCCGAGGCCTTCACCCTCAGGCGAGCTATGTAGAAGCGCTCCATCCCAGCTTGACCCAGCGGAATACGACTTCATACGTGTTCGCATCGATCCTCTTCACGCTATAAACATATCGGCTCCTCGAGAACAGGTTCTCCGGCTTTAGAGCGCACGACCTGCAAGCCTCGAGTGGAGCATTAACTATCCTGTACGCCCTATGCCTTAACTTGAGGGTCACTCCCCACACGGCCCTCCAAGCCTGGATTATAGTCTTCGGGTGGGATTGTTGACGAGTGGAAAGGACTCGTCGAGACTTGAGAGGGGTGTGCTCGGGGCCTTGGGTGGAGGCTGCAGAGTCTACAGGGAGGTGCTCCGGTACTCTACCAGTGAGGGGTTTCAGGTGCTCGATATAACTAGTGACGTGGAGTCCGTCGTCGCTAGAAGCGGAGTCGTCGAGGGACTGGTCAACGTCTTCGCTAGGCACGCTACAGCTGCTGTAGTATTAAACGAGGGGGAGCCTCGCTTGATGAGCGATATTGTTGAGGCTGCTAGGAGGCTGGCGCCTCCTGGGGGTGGGTGGAGGCATGACGAGATAGATGACAATGCCCACGCCCATATAGGGGCTATCCTTTACGGCTCGGGGGTTACTGTGCCTGTTAGCCGGGGCAGGCTCATGAGGGGCACGTGGCAGAACGTGCTCCTGGTCGAGCTCGACGGCCCCAGGCCTCAGAGGGAGGTCGTGGTCACCGTTATCGGTGAAACCCTCTGACCGACCCAGTATTCTAGCTTCCGGGGCTGACGGGTCTTGGCTGGAGGCGTTGTGGAGGGCGTCGTGGTCCCCCTGGTCACACCGTATAAGGGGTCCCCTGAGAGGGTTGATTATGAGGCTGTGGAGTGGCTAGTTCAGCGCCTAGCCGAGGCGGGCGTTACAGGCGTCTTCCTGGGGGGCACGACCGGGGAGAAGAACCTGCTTACACCCGGCGAGGTTAAAGGCCTAGTTGAGGCTGCTCGGAGTGCTGTGGGTCCGAGGCTGGTAGTGCTAGCTGGCACTCCTACTGGTAGGGTCTCTGAGAGCCTTGAAGCTGCTAGGCTCGCCGGGGAGGCTGGGGCGGACTACGTTATGACTACTCCTCCCCTCTACTATAGGCCTAGCGAGGCCGGCCTCCTGGATTACTATAGGAAGCTGGCGCTTGCCAGCGGCGACGCAGGTGTATTCATCTATACTATACCGAGCCACGTGGGGTACAATGTGCCTGTCAGCGTTGTTGAGAGGCTCGCGGGTGAGGGTGCGGTTGATGGCATTAAGGCCACGGTGAGCGACCTCCTCTATATAGAGGAGCTAGCGCTCAGGGTGAAGGCCGGCAACGAGAGGTTCAGCCTGCTGGTTGGTGCTGCAGACCTGCTGCCGGCTAGCCTGCCTCTCGGCGCTGACGGAACTGTGGATAGCCTCAGCAACGTGGCCCCCGGCATAGCCCTGAGTATAATGGAGGCGTGGCGCGGGGGAGACGGAGAGAGGCTCTCAAGACTCACACTGACGGCTGCCAGGCTCATATCGATGCTGAGGCGCCACGGCCCCCAAGGACTCCTAAAGGCCGCTCTAGCGAGGCTCGGCGCCCCGGTGGAGGTGCATGTGAGGCCGCCCCTGGAGCCTCCCCCGCGCGAGGCTGTCGAGTCGTTCACGAGGCTGCTATGCAGGGATGCAGGGGGCCTCATACTCCCCGGCTTGAAGTGCCGGTAAAGGGTTTTCCCTTCTACGGGGAGACCCTGTAGGGGCTTTTGGAGCGGGTTGCCAGGCGCTGTCAGGGTAGAGGGTCCGCCCTCGTGGATAGAGGTTGTAGCGGCTCCCGATGCCGGGGAGCCCCAGGGGAGGCTCTACAG
>JALTZJ010000061.1 GCA_027046245.1 Acidilobaceae archaeon | reverse complement strand
GGCGGGGCGCCTATGAGGGGTGGCGGAGACTGGCTAAGCGACTACTGGAGGCCGCCAAGAGGCGCGGCGGAGGCAGAGTCGTCATCGATGGCGTGACGGTTTACGAGTGTAGAGAGCGTGGAGAGCCTACCAGGGGCGCGCCATGAATATATTGTCCTTATCCCGGATTATCTCGGCAACTACCTCATAGCCTTCCCTCACTCCACGCGCCCCCACTAGCGCTACTACCCTTCTAAATCCTCGATCTACCGCAAGCATTTCCCCCTTATGCCAGCCCGGTCCCACGACGATTAGTCTAACCCTGTCACCCTCCCTGAAGGGCTTCTCTATGCTAGGCCGCTCCTCGAAGCCAAGCTCCCTAGGCTCCACTATTAGCCTGTAGCCCGTCTCTTCTTCCAGCCTGCGCAGCCACCTGTAGAAGCGGGGCCAGCTCCATGGAGGCCCCTTGAGTTTAGGCTTCCTACCGTACTTGTGTACCTCGTACTTCTGTATTAGCACCCCCGTGGGCCAGCCGCTCTTCTTTCCCGGCCCCACCCTCTTCGCCCATTCTATGAGCTTCTTCATCTCGCGCTCGTTATAGCCTGGTACCACGACTGGGGTGAGCACTACGTCGATGCTAGTCTCCTTTATGATCCATTCAGCTAGGTGTAGGATACGTTGCGAGTCGTACCAGTTAACGCCCACCAGCTTTCTAGCGGTAGCCTGGTCTACGGCGTCTATGCTAAGGTTTATTCTGTCGAGGCCGGCCTCCTCTAGTTTCTTAACGAGTCTTCTACTTAGGAAGCCTCCATGTGTTTCGATCGCTACTCTGTCTACCGCTGGGTGCTCCTTTAGTAGAGCTATTATTCTGGTTATCTCTGGGTGTGTGAGTGGCTCTCCTACGCCGTCCAGCAGGGCTTCGAGGCCTCTTCCCTTGGCTCTAGCAACACTGTCAAACCAGAGGATTAAGTCGTCCACGTCTATTATGTACTCCGAGGAGCGGGTTCGGCTTGAGGGGCCTGCATCTACACTGCAGAATATGCAGTTGTGGGGGCAGATAGTTGATGGCCTCACTTGTATAACGTTTGTTCCCCTATCTATCACGCCGAAGGCTATATGGCCTATCAGGGGCAGCCCCTTAACCCTGTATACCGGTCTTCCGTGGAAGCCTCCCTCCTGTTTGAGGCTCCAGGCGCGGCTCTCGTACACTAGTCTTTATCCCCCAGCGGCTACTACGTCGTTCGCCGTGTTATACGTTGAACTATAGACTGAACCCTTTAATCCACTAGGAATTCACTGGCTTGAGCCTGAGAGGGGTTCTCGGCATTGGCTGCTGAGGGTGCGGGTTCAAGGCCCGAGTCTAGGGCTGGCATCCACGGGTGGGGTGCTTACATACCGGTTTACCGGATACCCACTAGGGTTATAGCGGCTGAGTGGGGCTGGCCCGACCACCAGTGGAAGGCTCTTAATGTTGCTGAAAAAGCGGTAGCCGGTCCTGACGAGGACTCGACGACGATGGGGGTAGAGGCTAGCCTTAATGCTATACGGCGGGCCAGGATCGAGCCGTCCAGGATAGGGGCTGTCTTCTTCGGCAGCGAGTCTAAGGTTTACGCTGTGAAGCCTAGCGCCACTATTATAGCCGAGGCTGTTGGCGCGACGCCCGTGACTATGGCCAGCGACCTTGAATTTGCCTGCAGAGCTGCAAGCGAGGGCATGAAGAATAGTATAGCCCTCGTTTCAAGCGGTATGCTAGAATACACCCTGGTTGTTGGTAGCGATACGGCCCAGGCTAGCCCTGGCGATGTG
Source organism: Acidilobaceae archaeon (assembly GCA_027046245.1). Taxonomy (GTDB): domain Archaea; phylum Thermoproteota; class Thermoprotei_A; order Sulfolobales; family Acidilobaceae; genus Aeropyrum. The sequence goes on along the minus strand of JALTZJ010000061.1, from coordinate 35,957 downwards.
CTTGAGTTCTCTGCCGCCAGCGGGGCAGTTGCATTCGTCGTTGGTCCGCGTGACGGCGCTGCGGCTGTGTTCGAGGCGAGCTACACCTATGTTACCGACACGCCTGACTTCTGGCGTAGAGCAGGTAAACCGTATCCTAGTCATGGGGAGGGCTTTACCGGCGAGCCAGCGTACTTCCACCATATAATGAGCGCTGTTAAGGGGCTCATGGAGGAAACCGGGCTTAAACCTGGAGACTTCGATTACGCTGTGTTCCACCAGCCCAACGGTAAGTTCCCCGTTAGGGTCGCCCAGAAGCTAGGCTTTACCATAGAGCAGGTTAAGCAGGGCCTTGTAACACCGTTAATTGGGAACACATACAATGCTAGTGCCCTGCTAGGCCTGGCTAGGGTGCTAGACGTCGCTAGGCCTGGGGAGAGGATACTCGTCGCGCCCTTCGGGAGCGGCGCCGGGAGCGATGCTTACAGTATAGTGGTTACCGATGCTATAGAGGAGAGGAGGGGACTTGCCCCCCCGGTAGACTACTACATAAACAGTAAAGTTGTGATCGACTACGGCTTGTACGTCAAGTTTAGAGGTAAAGTAGTGAAGAGGAGGATATAGGCCTACACTTTGTATGGCGATGTATTGGGGGTGTTGGAGGGGTGCCTGTATCCGTTAAGAGTGTGGGTTTGACGAGGATAGACAGGCATTACAATAAGGGAGTATATGATTTAGCTGTTGAAGCCGTCGATGACGCATTGAAGGACTCTGGCGCCGAGCCTAGTTACCTCGTTGCGTCTACTAGTGCTAGCCTGCTCCTTGAGCCCCAGCTAGACCTGGCCAGCTACCTAGCTTCTCATCTAGGCCTGAGGGGCTCGCGGGCCCTAGCGGTTGAGGCTGGCGAGGCCTCGGGCCTTGCAGCAATCCTAGCGGGCTATAGGCTCGCGATCTCGACTGGAGAGCGGGTGTTAGTTGTAGGTGTTGACAAGCTCAGCGACCTGCCTAGCGCGAGTGTGCACGCAGCATTGAAACATGTATTCTATAGGTACGGTGATGCGCTCTACAAGGTGGGTCATGCAGCTGTTGCAGGCCTACTGGCTAGCCTCTATATGGACCGGTTCGGCGTCGATAGGGAGACTATGAGTTACTGGCCAGCTATGATGCATAGCCACGCCAAGGAGAATCCCTACGCTATGCTGAGGTTCGCCGTGAAGCCTGAGAAGGTCGCCACGGCGATGCCCGTCGCGTCGCCCCTGACACTCCTCGACATGTTCCCACTAGGAGACGGAGCTGCAGCCGTACTACTAGACCCTCAGGGTGGCGGGCTCGCTGAGATCGCTTCAGTGGAGTCCTCTACTGGGCCGGCCTCGATAGCCTTCTCGGAGGACCCGTTATGGCTTGACGCCGTGGAGGAGTCGTGGAGGCGGGCCCTCTCGACTGCAGGAGTCAACGGCGTTGAGGTGCTCGAGATCCATGATAGCTACACCATTATGGGCCTACTAATCCTAGAGACATTGAGGCTAGCAGAGAGAGGCAAGGCTGCAGAGCTAGTAGCTGAGGGAGCCTTCACCGTGGGAGGAAGCGGGCCTCTAGTGAATGCAAGTGGGGGCCTCAAGGCTAGGGGGCACCCGGTAGGCGCTACCGGCGTCTACATGGCGGCCGAGGTTGCCATGCAGCTAGCCGACGTCTTCCCCGGGGTCAAGGCCGACGACGCTAAGACTGGTGCTGCAGTATCGATAAACGGGCACGGGAGCAGTGCATACACAGCTATTTTCAGGAGTACGTAGCGGGATTGCACCCTGCTCTCGCGTGGTAAGCCCTTGTATGTGGGAGAGATGAAGAGGTGGGGGTCCTTGAGCGGTGTAGGCGGTCTCAGGAATGTGGAGGCCTGGAGGACTAGGATCCCTAGGTATAGGTTCCTGGGGGCTAGGTGTAAGTCGTGTGGGAAGCTTCACTATCCACCCTTGAAGGCCTGCCCATACTGCGGCTCCAGGGATCTAGAGGAGGCTCAGCTGCCCAGGCAGGGGAGGCTTCTAGCATTCACATCGGTCTACAGCGTTGAGGAGGGCGGCAGGGAGGAGAGCCCCATATTCGTAGGCCTCATTGACCTGGGGGTTGCAAGGGTGGTTGCAGAGCTAACTGATGTAACCGATCCCTCGCGGCTCGCCGCCGGTATCCCGGTTGAGGCCGTGTTTAGGAGGATCAGCGAGGAGGATGATGAGGGGGTGATCGTGTATGGCGTCAAGTTCAGGCCTGTCCCGGGAGCCGGGGAGGGTGATTGAGGAGGCGCTCAGGCGCCTGGAGGAGGGCAGCCTGAGCCCTTCACGCCTCGAAGACGAGCTTGGCAACGCTAACCTTGCAGCCCTCGTCAGGAGGCTCTATCTTGAGAAGCGCTACGGCGTTAACCTCTCAAGTATAGGAAGTACTATACTAGACTTTGAGGATCTCTACGGGAGGAATATAGAGAACCCGATAGGGGCTGTACAGATACCTGTTGGAGTAGCGGGCCCCCTCAGGGTTAAGGGCGACTATGCAGACGGCGAATACTTTATACCCCTAGCTACTACTGAGGGGGCGCTAGTCGCGAGTGTCAATCGTGGGGCTAAGGCGGTAACCCTTAGTGGCGGGGCTAGGAGTAAGGTACTCGTAGACGGCATGACGAGGGCCCCGCTACTCTGGACTCCTAGTGTCGAGGAGGCTGCACGGCTAGCGGAGTGGGTGAAGAGCAGGGTTGCCGAGTTGCAGGAGAAGGTTGTGAGTGGGGTGACGAGGCATGGCAGGCTCGTGGAGGTTAATCCCTTCATAGTGGGTAACCTTGTGTGGCTGAGGTTCCGCTTTAAGACTGGCGACGCCATGGGTATGAACATGGTGACTATTAGCAGCGACAGGATATGTAGATACATAGAGGAGAACTACCCTGGAGAGGCTAGGTGTGTAGCCCTCAGCGGCAACCTATGCACTGACAAGAAGCCCGCCATGGTGAATAAACTCCTGGGAAGAGGGAAGTACGTGGTTTCCGAGGCAGTGATAAAGAGGGACGTGGCAGAGAAGGTGTTGAAGACTACGCCCGAGGCCATCGACTTCGTAAACAGGGTTAAGAACCTTATGGGCAGCGCCGTAGCCGGGAGCCACAGCTTCAACGCCCACTACGCTAATATCATAGCAGCCGTGTTCCTAGCCACTGGGCAAGACGCGGCCCAGGTAGTAGAGAGTAGCATGGGCTACACGTGGACTGAAGTGAGAGACGGCGACCTCTACATAAGCGTGACCCTCCCGAGCCTTGAGGTAGGGACAGTAGGAGGGGGCACGAGGCTCCCCACGCAGAGAGAGGCGTTAGCCCTCCTAGGGGTTGCAGGGGGAGGAGACCCCCCAGGCACTAATGCTTTAAAGTTCGCCGAGATACTTGCAGCCGCCGTACTAGCGGGGGAACTCAACCTGTTAGCGGCCATAGCTGCAGGCCACCTAGCGAGAGCCCACGAGCTCCTAGGAAGAGGAGGACTACGGTTAACGAGGAAGAGTTAATGAGATACGCTCCTTCCCCCCGGGTTCCCGCCTCCTTCTTCATCACCCTCTTCAGGTTTTATGGTCACCCTGTGTAGCCACGCCTTCCCCGCTTGGAGGGAAACTTGGATAAGCGCTCCATTTAGGGACCCCTCTGGGGTGGCCGGCTTGAGGGTAGAGTGTAGGGGTAGGCGGGTTCGCTTTCTGGCGTACGAGGAGGTTCTGCCTAATGGTAACCGTGTTCTAGTCGATAGAGTAGAGTTTCCTGCGAGCGCCGTCGTTCTGCCTGTTTTCAGCGGCAGCGGAGAGGTCGTGCTCCTGAGGCAGTATAGGCCTGCGATTGGCGAGTGGCTTGTTGAGGCGCCCGCTGGGACCTTGAAGGAGGGTGAGGCGCCTGAGGAGGCTGCCGCTAGGGAGCTTGAGGAAGAGGCTGGGCTGAGGCCTGGTAGGCTTGTTAAGGTTGGGGAGGGTTATGTAGCTCCTGGATACACCACGGAGTACATGCACTTGTATCTGGCTCTTGATCCCGTAGAGGGTGAACGCTCCCCGGAGGAGCATGAAGTCATAGAGCCGTTCAGAGTAAAGCTGGATGAAGCGTTAGCTATGGCTGCACGGGGCGAGATTAGGGATGTAAAAACGCTTCTTCTCCTCTACGCAGCGGCTCACATCCTATCCGGGAAGAGGGAGGGTTGAAGGAGCCATGGCTAGGGTGGCGGCGGCTTTCAGCCTCCGCGACCCTGCGGGGAGGGGCGCTGCTAGGGCTTTCGCCGAGCTTTTCGGCGGCTCTCGGGCCGAGTGCGGCGCTCCAGAGTGCTTCGAGGTTGATGGGGTTCTAGTCGGCGGGTTCGAGGAGGACTCGATAAACCTTGAGATGCTCGACGAGGCCCCCGATCCCGCTGCAGACGCCGTGATAGTATTCAGCAGGCATAGGAGCGAGGCTGGAAAGAAGAGCCTCACAGTCCATCACCCTGGTAACCCTACGGGCTCGGCGCCACTGGGGGGAGAGCCGGGGGTTCTGGCTACTAGTTATCCGGCCCTCTCAAAGCTACTACTCTCCTCCCTCGTGGCTGCTGCAGAGGAGACCGGGCTATCCGAGACCCACGAGGTCACACTGGAGGCGACTCATCACGGGCCTACAAGGCCCAGCAAGGCTATAGTCTTTGTGGAGCTTGGCAGCGTAGAGGAGGACTGGAGCAACCCGCGCGGGTGGGAGACTCTCGCTATAGCAGTTAAGCACGCACTAGAAGCTCTAGACAATGCCAAGTGCAGGCCTGCCGCGGGCTTCGGCGGAGGCCACTACCCTATAAAACACACTAGAATACAGCTGGAAGACCCTGAAGTCTGCATAGGCCATGTTATCCCCAAGTATGCTTTCCAGCAAGGACTAGCAGAGGGCGTGATAACGCAGGCTTTGACTAAGAGCTACCCAGCACCCGCCGAGAAAGCGATTATAGAGAAGAAGAGCCTGAAGGCTTCTCAGAGGAGGATGATAGAAGAGGAGGCAATGAAGCTAGGAGTCAAGGTAGTATACATCTAGGGATGAGTGAGGGCGGGGGCCCGTGGTAGCCGGGCCGGGATTCGAACCCGGGTCACGGGGGCCAAAACCCCGCATCCTGGGCCGCTAGACGACCCGGCTACCCGCCCGGGCTCTGGGCCCCCGATAGTTTACGCTGGTTGATGCCGTGAAGGGTTAAAATAGGCTATGAAGGATTGAGTCGTCTGGGAGGGCTTCCGCTCTTTCCCCGGTATTTAGGTTTTTACCTGCCCTTGAATTTTGGCCTCCTCTTTTCTAGGAATGCTGTTACTCCCTCTATCACGTCTTCGGTACTGAATAGTATGCCGAAGAGGTAAGCCTCTAGTGCTAGCCCGCTCCATATATTGCTCTCCATTCCGTAGTCGACTGCGTATTTGGCTGCCATGAGTGCTAGTGGCGGCTTCTCGGCTAGCTTCATTGCTAGGCTCCTTGCTTCCCTCTCTAGTAGCTCTGGTGGTACCACCCTGTTTACTAGGCCCATCTTCTCTGCTTCCCTTGCCGGTATCATGTCGCCCGTCATTATCAGCTCCTTCGCCCTTGACGGCCCTACTAGTCTGGGTAGTCTCTGTGTGCCTCCTGCTCCCGGTATGAAGCCTAGGTTTATCTCTGGCTGGCCTAGCATTGCGTCTTCGCTCGCTATTCTTATGTCGCCGCTCATAGCTATTTCTAGGCCTCCTCCTAGGGCGTAGCCCTTAATCGCCACTATGATTGGCTTGGTGTAGAACTGCATCTTGAGTGTGAGTTCCTGGAAGCGGCGGCTGAACTTGGCTATCTCTATCGGGGTCACGGCGGCAAATGCCGTCACGTCGGCTCCGGCGCTGAAGGCCCTGCCGGCGCCGGTTAGTATAATTACTCTCACGTCGTTGTCGTCTTCTAGCTCGTCTAGGGCTTCTCCCAGCTCTTTTATCATGGTCGGGCTTATGGCGTTGAGCTTGTCAGGCCTGTTGAGTATGATCCACGCTATCGGCTTTTCCTTCCTGACTATTATCGTCTTCATCTTTTTCTCCTCGACCTCGCCGTACTCGTAGAAGCCTTTGCCGGTTTTCCTGCCTAGCTTGCCCTCCTCTACCATCTTGAGTAGGAGGGGGTCGGGCTCGTAGTGGTCTACCCCGTACTCCTCCTTCATCCTCTTCAGCGCCTCTACTATCTTGTCTATCCCATACTCGTCCGCGTACTCGAATACCCCCTTAGGCCAGCCGAGGCCCAGCTTGACCGCCTTGTCTATGTCTTCCCTAGTTGCCACGTCGTTCCTCAGGAGCCATGCCGCCTCGTTAACTGCAGGCGCTATGATCCTTAGCGGGTCTACTGTGGCTTTCTCCCTGGGTATCGCTGGCTTCACGAAGCGGCCTGGCTCGGGGTAGCTGTAGAAGCCTTTACCAGATTTTACGCCGAACTCCTTAGCGTTGAACTTCTCCTCGAATAGCCTGCACTTGTAAGCCTTGTATCCTCTCTCGCTCATGGCGTTGAATACGTAGTAGAAGACGTCTATTCCGCTGTAGTCTGCTAGCTCGAAGATGCCCATCGGGAAGCCGAGAGTGTACCTAGCTGTGGCGTCTACCTCCTCTATGTTTTTACCTCCCTTCTCGACTACCAGGCATGCTGCCTCCATTACCCTGGCTAGGATCCTGTTTACTATGAATCCTGGCACATCCTTCTTAACTATAACCGTCTGCTTGCCCATCTTCTTGGCCAGCGCCACAGTGGCCTCGACGGTCTCATCACTCGTCTTCTCACCCTTTATGACCTCTACTAGCGGCATCAGGACTGGCGGGTTGAAGAAGTGCATTCCCACTACTTTCTCGGGCCTGCTAGTGGCTGCGGCTATCTCCGTTATAGGAAGGCTGCTAGTGTTAGTAGCTAGTATTGCGTGGCTAGGCGCATGCTTGTCTGCGAAGGAGAAGAGCGCCTGCTTCAACTCTAGCCTTTCTGGTATAGCCTCTATCATGAAGTCGCTCTCTGAGAGGGCCTTGGCGAGTTCCTCACTATACTCGCCATCCTTCACGCTCACTACAGGCGTTATACGGCTCAGGACTGTCTCGACGCCCTCCCGTAGCTGGCCTTTCTGGCTGAGCTTCTCCAGGCTCCACTTTATCCTCTCCAAGGCCCTGTCTAGGATCTCCTTACTGATATCGGCCAGGTAGACTTTGTGGCCGCTTATGGCCGCTAGCTCCGCTATCCCATGACCCATGGTGCCTGCGCCGACCACTGTTATAGTCTTAACCTCGGGCTTGCCAGCCAAGGACCAGACACCCCTCAATAATGGGCCGCACTATATCGTAATCTCTTTGCGCTAAGGATTAGTAACGTGTGCGAGGGATAGAGTCCTTTATTAAGCTGTGAATCCCCAGGCTTACCCCCGGGTGTATATGCATGTCAGAGTACATAAGCGAGGTAAAGGAGAAGATCAAGGGCGAGCTCTCCAAGTACGGACTCAAGATACTACCCCGCGGCAAGAGCAGCTTCAGCCTGGTAAGGGGAAGCGAGATCGTGCTCACCGTGAGAGACGCACAGGAAATTGTAGAGATCTCGTATAAAGGTAAAAAGTACACGTACGACAAGTGGTACACGAAGCCAGAGCATCTAGCCCAGGTAATAATCAACGTGCTAGAGGCCCAGGAGGCCAAGAAGTAGAGGCGGGACGTGCTGGAGGGACTCATCTTCCCTCCAGCGACGCTTAGAGTCCCTCTAAACCCGAAGCCTAGAATTTTAATGAAGCGTCCTGGGCTCGCCGCTCCCCCTCTCCTCCGGGGCATAATCCGCCCGGAGTGCCTCCTTCCTTCACATATGCTTTCGCGGCCTAGTCTCAAGGGCCCGGGAGGGGAGGAGGTGGCGCTGCTATTGGATTCTGGCTGGAGGCTTTATTGTCCCAGGTGCGGCTTCAGGAGTGGTGAAGAAGAGTATTATCCGTGGTGTCCCAGGTGCGGTGGGCCTCTAGAGCTTGAGGGGGAGCCTCCGAGGACCGCGAGGATTCTAGGGGAGGGTTCTACTCCGCTGGTTGAGGGTGATGGTTTCAGTGCTAAGCTTGAGTATCTGAATCCCACGGGTAGCTTTAAGGATCGAGGCGTCTCGCTTAGCCTACAGGCTGCGAGGATTCTCGGTTATTCCTGCAGCGTTGTCGATTCCAGCGGCAATACCGGCGTGTCTGTGGCTGCGTATAGCGGTAGGTTAGGGCTACGCGCCAGGGTATTCGTGCCTCGTGGTGCTGGCGAGGGCAAGAAGAGGCTTATCCGGCTCCTGGGAGCTGATCTCGTCGAGGCCAGTGATAGGGATGAGGCTTCTAGGCTCGCCCGGAGCGAGGCTTCTAGCTGTTTCCACGTGGCCCACCAGACTAACCCCTTCTTCCTCGAGGGGATGAAGGAGCTGGGCAGAGAGATCGCCGACGCCGCCGAGGGGAGCGATATCATAGTGCCGGTTAGTAGCGGGAGCCTGCTCCTGGGCATAGCCCGCGGCCTCCGAGAGGAGGGCGTCAGAGGCTACCGGCTAATCGCTGTGCAGAACGTCGAGGCTGCTAGCCTTAGAGGAAGGGTTAAGCTGCTTTCAGAGATCGGAGGTCCCCGTGGCAGGCTCATGGACGCGCTTGTCGTGCGGAGCCCTGCAAGGCTAGAGGAGATAGCTGATGCTGTCGAGTCTACCGGTGGAGGCTTAGTCGTGGTCGGCGACGAGGCCGTGGCTCCCGCCCTTAGGGAGCTTCTATCCCAGGGCTTCATTGTAGAGCCTAGCAGCGCCGCCGTATACGCTGCCTACAAGTCACTTAAGGAAAGAGGCATGCTGAGGGGTGAACCGATCCTCGTATTAACTGGTAGCGGGTTGAAGTATGCAGGCGCCCTTTGAAGGTTTAGGGTTCAAACCCTAGGTTAAGAACCTTGCAGGCGTGCCTCACCAAGGGTGGATGGCCTCGCCGCTGCCACCCACAGTCTACCCACTATTCAGCGTTGTTTCCTGGGGTAGCAACGCCGTCGCCGGTAGATTCCTTGCCCTCTCGGGGCTAGACGGTCTTACCCTTAGCCTAGCGCGCTTCCTCCTAGCAACGCCCCTGCTGCTAGCTGCTGCATACCTCTCCTCGGGGCTGCGGCTTCCTAGGGGCATCTCTACTATGGCCCTGCTAGTGGTGGCGGGGGCGACGGGCATCGCAGGGTTCAACTACTTCTTCTACTCGAGCCTCGAACTCGTAGACGCAGCGACGACAGCATTTATAGCGAGCCTAGCAACGCCCCTGACCTATACTGCCTCCGTGCTTCTGGGTTATGAGAGGCTTACTGTTAGGGGCACCTCAGGTATAGCTGCTAGCATAGCTGGCCTTTACCTGCTCCTCGGGCCCACCCTAGAAGGGGGCAACGTCCTGGGCCCTCTGCTCGCCTTCGGCGCCGCCCTATCATGGACTATATACACGTTGATAGTGAAGCGGCTTGTAGGCGTCTTAGGCCCCCTGGAGATGCTAGCCTGGGCAAGCGCGGCCGGGACGCTAATGCTGCTAGTAGCTGGCTGGCGCGGCCTACTAGAGGCGGCTCCGCATTTGACACCCTTGCAGTGGCTGACGATAGTGTACGTGGCAGTCGTGCCTGGCTTCCTAGGCTACCTCACGTGGAATTATGGAGTCGAGAGGATAGGGCCTGCTAAGAGTGCCGTCTTTATTCCGGGGGTCCCGCTGACAGCTACTATTCTGGGGGCCGTGTTGCTGGGGGAGATCCTGACTCCGCTAGAAGCTCTAGGGGGCCTGCTGATAGTAGTAGGGATTTACGTTGTGGTGAGGAGCTAGCCGGGCCGTAACGGCCCTGACTTGTCTTTCGTAGTTAAAAACGTGAGTCTAGTTTACCCGGGGGAGTCTCTAGCGGGGGAGCGCTCTATTCTCTAGCTTTTCATTTTCTCGATGAACTCGCCGACTGGTATCAGTCTGTAGGTTGACGTCCTTATTGTGCCTCTAGTATTCAGGTTTACTAGAACCTTGAGTAGTGTTTCCTCGTCTGGAGCCTCTACTATGTTTAGGAAGTCGTAGTCTCCTAGCATTAGGTATTGCGCCACAACCTTCACTCCCATGGCCTCTATCTCTTTGTTTACCTCTTTGATTCTCTCGGGGTTCTTCAGTATAGTTTCTGCTCCCTTCTCTGTTAGCTTACTAAATACTGCGAAGAAGGGCATCCCACTATTCACCCACTAGACCGCATGGTTATGGCTGTGCATACCACTATTTAATCCTTCAAAGGCGACGCGCAAAATGAAGGGGAGATCCGGCATTAAGGTGCAGGAGATGAAGCGGGTACCCTTGCCCGATCCGGGCTTGACAAGTGCTTTAACTGGACTCTTGATAGCCACCGCGGGCACGCTCTCCATGCTGGGGAGGCCCGAGGCTCTACCAGTCTCGCTACTCGCCGGTTTATCTGGCCTAGTCGGCGCTGCTGGGATAGCTTCTCTTAGGCCCCCCGCGCCTGGCTTTGCCGCCGCTGCCGGCCTCCTCTTCTCCATCCTCTACCCTGTAGCTGGCGAGCCAGTGGCGCTCGTATCATCGCTACTCTATTCCATAGGTGCCTTGGGCTTGGCAGCTAGGAGGCGCTTCTCCGGCGCCGAGTATGCGGCCCTGGGCCTGGCTATGGCTTTAGCTGGAGGTGCAGCTAAGTACCTGGTCGGTGCTCCCGAGTACGCGTTGCTGAGGGATCTAGCCCTGGTGTCGGGCCTCTCTATAGCTATTTCGAGCCTCACGCTAAGGGAATCCCTTAAGAGGGGATGATGACGGAGTTTTCGTCGTAGGCCCTGCTATAGGAGGGGCTTGGGCCTGTGAAGAGCAGCCCCATGACTGACCCTAGCCGAGGCGAGAGGATTGGAGTGGCGCTTGCAGTGGCAGCTGCCAGCCTCTGGGGCACCCTGGGCATAGCTTATAGGCTCGGTGTGGAGTACGGCGCTAGCCTTTCATGGCTAATCGCGGGCCGGCCCCTCCTAGCCGGAATACTCTCTCTGGTTATAGCGCTTGCTAGAGGTGCTAGGCCGAGTAAGTGGAGCCTGCTAATAGCGTTCCTAGGCTTAGCCCCCCTCTACACCGTTTATCCGTTAGCAGTGAGTGAGGTCGGGGCGGCGCTGGCAAGCGTCCTGTTATATACTGCTCCCTCCTGGGTAGCCCTCGCCGGCCCCCTAGTTCTGGGTGAGAGGCTCTCGGCTGGGAGACTCGCTGTGGTAGCTACGGGTATTGCCGGCGTGGCTCTAGTCAGTATTCCCGGGGGTGAGGCGAGGGTCACGGCGTGGGGCCTCCTTCTAGGCCTAGCTTCTGGCGTTAGCTACGCTGCGTATATGATACTTGCTAGGCTTGCGCAGCTCCGGGGCGCTGGTAGGGAGGAGGTGAGCCTCTACCCTATAGCCATTAGCGCTCCCCTGGTGCTTGCTGCTGCGAGGCCTACGGGTCTCCCCGGCCCTGTTGACGCTGTTTTCGCAGTGTATCTAGCCGTGGCGTGCACCATCGCTCCTTACCTGCTGCATACCAAGGCCTTGCAGCTGGCAGAGGCTAGTAGGGTTGCTGTGGTTAGCCTCGTTGAGCCCCTCACAGCAGTCCTACTTGCAGCCCTACTGCTTGGAGAGTCCCTTTCGCCGGCTCAGCTCGCTGGCGCGTCTCTGATAATCGCCTCTGCGTATGCTGCCTCCAAATGGTGAGAAGCTACGTCATTTTCAATATTTGAGGGCTTACATTGATAGCTTCTAGAGTATTTAGAGTATTCTGCCTCTGCCCAGTTCTCTGACTATATCGTATACGCTCCTTCCGTGGAGGCCTAGCTTGTCTAGTAGCTCCGTGAAGCCTCCTGGCTGGTACATGCATGCCGGGTCTTCTTCTAGCGGGTCTCCTGTGTAGCTATAGGCTCTTGCCCTGCTGCCGCCGCATAGGTCCTTGAACTCGCACTTGCCGCATCTGCCTTTGAATTCTGCCCGTTGTATTGCCTTGAGGAGCGGGCTCTCCGTGTAGATCTCCTTCAGTCTCGCCTCTCTAACATTGCCTAGCTTTACCGGTAGAAACCCGCTTGGATACACATCTCCGTTGTGAGCGACGAATATCACTCCTTTCCCGTCTCTGGTGCCAGTGGTTTGCGCCTTCGGCTCGCCCGTGGGCTCTCCGAGGAGCTTCACAGTCTCCTCCATGAGATCCTCGTAGAGGCCGGCAGTTGCCGGGGGCTTCTTATAGCCGCCACCGTATACCTCTAGAAGGCGTCTCGTCAGCGCTACACGCCTAAACATGGGGCCTTCTACGGCTCTAACCAGGACGCCGTAGCGGCTTGCATCGTAGAGGTAGTTGCTTACGTCCTCCCATTCCTGTGGTGTAAGGTCTAGTATTCTCTGTGCCCTGCCCACCGGGATTACATAGAACACCTCCCATACGTCTACCTCCTCTTCTATGAGTAGCTTCAGCGTTACTGGGAGGTCACGGACTGTAGGCTTCATGACTACGGTGTTTACCTGTACTGGTAGGCCCTCCTCTCTAGCCCATCTCAGCACCTTTACACTCCTAGAGAGCGTGCCTGGATAGCCCCTTATCGCGTCGTGAACCTCGGGTCTTCCACTGTCTATGCTTATACTGATCCTCGCTACTCCCATCTTCTTAAACCGTTTTATAACGTCCCTGGTTAGAAGCGGTGTAACGCTGGGGGCTACTGCCACTCTTATCCCTAGCCCCACGGCATGTTCTATTATGTTCCAGAGCCCCTTCTTCATTAGCGGGTCGCCGCCAGTTATAACCAGTATCGGGCTTGGCTTGCCGAATTCGGCTACCTGCTCCACTAGTTTAAGGCTCTCCCTGTAGTTCAGCTCGTCTGGTAGGGGCTCTGGTATTGCATGGGCTCTGCAGTGCTTACACGCCAGCCCGCAGGCCTTGGTGGTCTCCCAGAATACTATGAGCGGCTTCCTCTTGTAGTCCCATGAGGCTCCTGGTTTCACCTAGTTCACCCCTATTTCGTCATCGTTTAGGAAGCAGAGGGGGTCGTCTCCCCAGAAGTCGCCCGTAGCTGCTAGGGCCCTACCCCTACTGCCTCCGCCGCAGTACTCTTTGAACCTGCACCTGGAGCATCTGGGGCCTCTGAGGAGGCGCCAGGGCTCTAGGAAGGGTCTGAGCCTCGGGTTCTCGGGGTTAACTATCTCAGCGAATCTAGCCCTCCTGAGGCTGCCTAGGACTACGTGCTCTATGAACTGGCATGGACGTACAGTGCCGTCGGGGTATATGCTCACGCTCCTGGCTCCGCAGCCCGCTTCTGGTATGAGGGTTAGCATCTTCCTTAGTTTTTCTTCGTCGCCTCTAGCAGCCTTCAGAGCTAGGTATACTCCCGCGAATGAGGCTCTCACTAGTATTATTTCCACCTTGCCCGCCAGCCTCCTGGCTTCTTCCGCCAGCTTATCCACCAGCCTCCTTACCTCGTCTCTAGATGGTAGGAGGCCCGGGTCTAGCCTTGCCCTGCCAACGCTATCCACTAGATACACCGCTACTCTCGGGAATCCATGCTCCTCCGCTATTCTCAGGACTCCTAGCGCGTCATCCATGTTACCCTTCATAACTGTAACTCTGAGCCCGACGTCGAGGCCGGCGTCCCTAGCGTTTATGGCGCCTTCGAGGGCTCTCTCGAAGGCGCCCTTTACTCCTCTTATCTTGTCGTGGACCCGGGGATCCGCGCTGTCGAGGCTTACACCTACATATGAGATGCCGGCTGCTGCTAGGTTCTCTGCAACCTTCCTGGTTACGAGTGTTCCATTGCTGCTGAGCCCTACTCTAACGCCTTCTAGCGCCTCTATTACGTCCCATATGTCTGGCCTCAGCAGGGGTTCGCCCCCGCTTAGAACCACGAGGGGTACTCGCGCCTCTACCAGCTGCATAGCTATACTTAGTGCTTCCTCCCTGCTCAGCTCTCCCGGCCTACCGCCGGGAACAGCATTTATATAGCAGTGTACACACTTTAGATTGCAGTTCCAAGTGAGGTTCCAGAATACTATCGGAGGCCTCCATCCGCTACTCCGAGGCCTTCTAACGCCTAGTCTCTCGCTGACTGTACCTGAGCCTGCCACGAGCTTAGATACTGGTATCATAGCGTTGCACAGCCCCGCATAAAGCCCCTGTTAGTCTTAAATCCTGTGGTGGATAGGCAACTTGTTTTGCAATGCCCAATACTTACAAGAGCTATACCTCCCGGGGGCCCTGCGCGACCTCTCATGGCGAAGGGAAAGAATTTCAATTCTAATATCGTATTTATTTGCGTGGGGGTTGCACGATGAGGGTTGCTCCGTGGAAGAAGCGGTATTGTAGCGAGAAAGTAGGAGGAGAGGAGGGGGTACGACTGCTAAGGGAGCTCTACGATTCCGGCATACCCATAAGGGATATAATGGAGAGGTTCGGCTTGAAGAGTCCTGACTGCATCTACGCCCTCATAGGCGGGCGAAGGAGGGGCAAGTATCGGGGTAGGGGGAGGATTACGCCGGAGCTTGAGGAGGAGATCGTAAGGCTTAGGCGGGAGGGCCTTAGCATACCGCAGATAGCAGCGAAGGTTGAACTGAGCGTTGGGAGTGTGTACCGTGTGTTGAAGAAGCATGGCCTGACTGGCCGCGTGGACTAAAGCATGTGTAGCCTGGTGAGGATGCTGGGGAGACTTCTCCCCCTTATTATCTATTTTCTATGTTTTTGATTGCTGCAAAGATGGCTTCTTACTCCTAGATCTCTAAAGCTCTAACCGTCTATAGCGGGGTGAGTCGCTGCCGTGGAGGGTGTGCCCGAGCGGCTTGAGGGCAGGGCTGTTGCTCGCTCTGTCGCCTCGATGGCTGCTGAGGTCGAGATGGGCTCTGTTAGGTTAGCTGTTGAAAGCGAATTGTCTGGGGGAAGCGGTGCTTCTCCTCTTGCGCTGATAGCTGCTGGTCTAGCTAGTTGTGAGGCTATCATGGCTTCCATGGTTGCTGAGAAGCTGGGGGTGTCTGCTCGTGTCGCTGTGGAGGCTAGGCTTGAGTTTTCTCTCGGTGAAGGCCTAGTTGGAGGCGTTGTTGTCTACAGGTTCAGTGGTGTTGACAGGGATCTCGCGGAGAAGATTGTAGAGCTTGTTGAGAGGAGCTGCCCCGTCTATAATACCCTGTCTAAGGCTGCAGTACTTGGTAGAGAGATAATAGTCGAGTAGCAGTCTATATTGTTTTATGTGGAGGCCTCCGTTGGATGGCGAGTGGTGGAGGGGCAGGCTCTGGAGGGCTATCCAGTTTAATATCGAGGATCCCTACGGGTTCTACGCTGATAGAGTCACTGCTGATCTGCTGGTAGAGGCGGCTAAGCGTGTAAAAGCTAACATGCTCATAGTGTTTGCTCGTGACGCTTGGGGCAGGGTATTTTACGGGGGCAGCCGCCTTTACCCTAGGCATCACAACTCTAGGCTAGACGTTGCAGAGCTTGTCGATAAAGCTAGGAGTGCCGGTATACGCGTGGTTGTTATGGCGGATCATACAGCTAACAGGCACCTCTACAGGCTTCACCCTGGATGGGCGCAGAGGAACAGGGATGGCGAGGTTATCGTGCTTGAGCACTACCCGGTGAGGGAGAAAGTCAGGGATCCTCACTGGCCTCTGATCTGCCTTAACAGTCCCGCCATGGAGAGGTACTTCGTGCCGGAGGCTAGGGAGGCCCTCGAGGCTACCGGGGCTGACGGGCTCCTCCTCGATAGCTTTAGGTATCTGCCCGACCCTCCCAAGGCGTGTTACTGTGGCTACTGTAGAGCTAGGTTTAGGAGTGAGAAAGGGCTGGAGCTTCCTGAGCGCGATGATCCCGAGGATGAATCGTTTAGGGCTGCGTGGGAGTGGCGTTATGACGTGGTTGTTAGGGCTATAGCCAGGCTTAGGGAGGCTGTTAAGAGTGTTAAGAGTGACGCGCTCTTCTTCTATAACAGTCATCCTGCTGGCTGGGCTGGCAGGGGCAATGTCGTAGTTGATAGGGCGAGAGACTACCTCGACGCCGTTTTCGCTGAGGCGAGTGAGACCGACGTTATGGGGCTTCACATGGTGCCTGTCGCTGTAAAGCTGAGCAGGGCCATGATAGGCTGGGGGAAACCAGTTTTCGTTACTAGGAACCTCTTCTACAACCTGAGGACTGTGCAGAGCCCGCCTCCACCTGTGATAAGGCAGGGTGTGAGGCTCATAGCTGCTAGTGGTGGCCACCCAGTAGCTACCATGTTCTCTAGCCAGTTCTTCGAGGATCCCAGGGCTCTAGACTATCTGGCTGGCGTCTACGAGGAGCTTGACAGGGTAGAGGAGTTTATTGTAGGCTCCGAGCCCCTTAGATACGCCGCTATCATATTCGACACTGATACACATGAGAAGAGGTACTGGAGTGAGCCCCACTTCTACGTCTCGGAGGTCGAGGGCTTCGCCCTCATGCACATCCACTCCCACATACCCTGGGAGATACTGTCAATGAGGGACCTCGATAGGCTGAGCGAATATAAGGTAGTGGTTGCGGCCGCCACTGCCATAGTGGATGATGACGAAGAGGAGATGCTTAGGGGCTTTGTCGAGTCCGGCGGCTTCCTAGTGGCCACCCACGAGTTCGGGGTTATGAGGAGAGACTACACATACACGTATCGCTTCGCCCTTTCAGACGCTCTAGGCTTAAGGTATGAGGGGGTCTTCTACCTAGGCTACGCCTACCTCCACTTGGCCGGCGACGAGGATGATGCCAAGGAGCTGTGGAACGGCCTCCCCGAGGCCGTGGTCTTCGGCGACTTCAGCACCGCCTTTACCAGGGAGAGGACCGACCCCAGAATGGGGGAGCTAGTGAGGGCCCTGCCCGCAGGGGCCAGAGTGCTAGCGTGGGGGAGGCTCGGCAGGAGCGCCTACGGCTACGAGTACACCCTAGGCAGGAGCACTCCACCCCCGGGGCCGGTGCTAAGATTCGCTGGCATATCACTCGGCGGAGCCGGTGAGGGAAGAACACTTTACTACGCCGTCAGGCTGGGGGCCCACTACTCGAGGCTCGGCCACCCGGACTACGCCCAGCTATACCTCAGACCCCTCCATAGGTACGCCCCTGAGCCTCCAGCTGGGAGCAACGCGCCTGACACGGTATACATCGACTATTATAGGAAAAACGATTCCTTAATTATACATCTTGTAAACTTGACTGTCAATGAGAGGATATTAGCGGCTACTACGGGACCGAGCAAGCAGAGCCTCCCGCCCTTCACGCCCCAGTACAGCGTGCACCCCGCTAGGAGCCTCGTTGAAACGCCTCCATTCAAGGTGTGGATAAGGACTGAGTGGGACAGGGTTAAGGCGTTTGATGCTGTTACGGGGGAGGAGTTAAAGGCTAGCGTGTCAGGAGGTAGAAGTGATATCGTGGTTCCTGGGCTCAGAGAGTACCGCCTGATAGTAGTTACCCCTAGATCCTAGATCGCCGGAGAAGTACGTGGTAAGCCGGGGAGGCTGCAGTGGGGGGTGGTTGCCGAATTGCCCTTTGAGGCTCTTGTTAGCGGTGACGGCGTTGAGTGTAGAGCCGTCTATGAGGAGGGAGGTAGCCCTGCGGTCCTCTTTCTTCACGGCTATAGCTTCCGTTATACGGTTTGGCTCGATTCGGGTTCTGTCGAGGTGCCTTCCTCGCTAGGGCTTGCATGGGCAGCGCCCGATATGCCCTACGGCAGATCTACTACGTGTACCTCCAGGACCGGCAGTGTTGAGGTTAACGTGGCTGTTGCTCTCAGTGCTGCCCGGCTTTCTGGAGCTAGAGAGCTAGTTGTTGTGGGGGCTAGTATGGGGGGTAGGTATGCCCTCTACATAGCGCATGCTGCGCCTGTACGGGCTCTTGTATTGGTTGCCCCCGCGCTGGGCAGGGACGAGAAGGCGTGGACCTTGGCAAGGCGCGTTAGGGGCCCCGTTTTGATAATCTGGGGTACAAGGGATAGAGTTGTTAGGAGGAAGGAAGTGGAGGAGCTTGTCAGGATTATTCCTGGGGCTAGGCTTGTAGTTTTAGATGGTGCCGGCCATGTAATCCACCTTGAGAGACCGGAGGAGTTTAATTCTCTGTTGAAGGAGTTCCTGGAGTCGACTCTACGTTATCAACATGGGTGAATACATATTATTACGTGTACGAGGACTTATGTAGTGTATACTGGAGGCTATCCCGCCATGCTACCTATACCTTCTCACCCTCTCTTGCGAGGCATAGTATCAGAGCGAGAGGGTGTTCCCCTGTTCAAGGCGTATGTACCCGGCGAGGGGTGGGTCGAGGGTGATGGCATTGTTACTGTTAGGAGTCCTATTGACGGTTCTATCGTAGCTTATGCTGCTCGTGTGAGCTTGGAGAGGTCGTTGAGCGCCCTCTCTACGGTCTATAGAGATGGAAGGTGGAGCATTAGGGGGTTGCCTGGGGAGAGGAGGCTTGAAGCCCTGCTTAAGGCATCGGAGCTAATGGAGGAGGCTTTTAACGACTTCGTTGAGGTTCTTGTAGTTGTCGCGGGAAAGACTAGGCGGCAAGCTGAGGGTGAGGTGGAGGCGAGCATAGACAGGCTCAGGAAGACGCCGCTGGATCTGAGGAGGCTTCAGGGCGACTACATCCCGGGTGACTGGGATAGGCACACCCTTGAGAGCGAGGCCCTGGTTAGGAGGGAGCCTTACGGGGTCGTCCTCGCGATAATCCCGTTTAACTATCCTCTCTTCGATACCGTGAATAAGGCAGCCTATAGCCTGCTCCCTGGTAACACTGTTATTGTTAAGCCTCCGAGCCAGAACCCACTGCCCAGTATAATGTTTGTCAGGCTCTTGCTTGAGGCCGGTATTCCGCGGGACTCGGTAGCAGTTCTGCCAATGCCCGGCGGCGAGGCCGGGAAGCTTGCCGCTGATAGGAGGATAAGCGTGGTTAGCCTGACTGGGAGCAGCTCCACGGGTAAACAAATACTAGCTGTTGCCGGAGTAAAGCAGTACATTCTCGAGCTTGGAGGAGGAGACCCGGCTATAGTGCTTGACGATGCGGACCTGAGGCTTGCTGCCTCCAAGGTGGCTACCGGCATTGCGAGCTACGCTGGGCAGAGGTGCGATGCCATCAAGCTCGTCCTCGTAGAGGAGCCAGTGTACCAGGAGTTTAGGGAGATGCTGGTGAGGGAGCTTAGGAGCCTAAAGGTGGGCGATCCTAGGAGGAGCGACACTGACGTCGGGCCGTTGATAAGCGAGGAGGCTGCCGACAGGATGATAGAGGCGGTGAGGGAGGCTGTCGATGCTGGCGGGAGAGCGCTAGTAGGGGGGCGCAGGCTGGGGCCGACGCTCGTGGAGCCCACCCTTATCGAGATCCTAGATCATAGCGTGTTGAAGCGATTGACGCTTTATAGGGAGGAGGTTTTCGCCCCCGTGGCGGTGTTAACGCCCTTTAAGAGTCTTGATGAGGCTGTGGAGCTGGCTAATGGGAGGCCTTACGGCCTGGACGCAGCGATATTCGGCGAGGATATGGCTAGGATACGCAGGCTAATTCGCCTCCTAGAGGTGGGAGCGATATATATTAACGAGTATCCTAGGCATGGCATAGGCTACTACCCCTACGGTGGCAGGAAGGATAGCGGTGTTGGCAGGGAGGGTATAGGGTATAGTGTGGAGCAGGTGACCGCGCTGAAAACGATTGTATATAATTATAGGGGGCGCGGTATCTGGGAGTATATGTAGCTCCTCTCCCCTCTTCTCCCCTCTTTATGGGCCTCTATATGGTATTAGGGTTAGGCTCAGCGCCGCTACAGGGAATATTAGTATCATTAGTGCTATGGTGTAGCCGAAGACGTCCCTTGCCCTGGTTCTTGTTATGTCTAGGAGTGGGATGGCCCAGAATGGCTGTAGTAGGTTTGTCCAGGAGTCTCCGAATCCGTAAGCTATAATAGTCTTCCCTATAGGAACCCCGAGCTCGTGACCGGCCCTCACGAGGATCTCGCCTATAGCAGCCCACTCTCCCCCGCCGCTCGGTATGAATAGGTTGACTATGCCTGCGGTGAGGAAAGCTACTATTGGCCATATCTCGGGTGTTGCAGCGCTTGCTAGGGCTTCAGCTATTATCTGGGCGCTACTCTTTCCTACGGGCTCGAATACAGTGTTGAATAGACCGAAGATGCCGGCGTAGAAGTGGAACTGTAGTATAACTCCCGCTGCTCCTCTGACGCTGGAGTAGAAGGCTCTAGCGTAGCGTATGGGGTTTGCATAGAGTAGTAGGCCTGCCATTAGGAAGATGAAGTTCATCGTGTTTAGGTTTAGCGCCCTGCTTATCCCTTTAGTTGATAGCTCTATTACTACCGCTATGGCGCCTAGAAGCACTACTATTAATGCTAGCGTGCGGCTGTTCTCTAGTCTGTCAGCCAGCGTCTCTATCTTGGGCTTCTCCTCTGCAGTCTCGGCTTCTCTTAGTGCTTCGGGAGCGAACTCCTCTATGCCTTTGAGCTTGCCTCTGCCGGGGGCTATGAGCCAGTAGATTATCAAGGCTGCCACTGTTATTACTATGAAGTTAATTATCGTGTAGGGGTTGAATATTGTCTCGTTGAGCGGCACCGTTTCTCTGCCGTATAGTTCCTTGAGGGTCTCTGCTAGGAAGTTTCCTGGGGTATTCATTAGTAGGGGGGCGCTCGCGGTGAGGCCCCAGTGCCATGTTAAGCCTAGGCCGCTGTAGGCTGCTGCAACGACTGCTGGGTAGTGTATCTTGACTCCCCTGAGTGCTGCTTGCCTTCCTATCTCCCTTGCTAGTATGGCTCCTCCTATGAGGCTGAGGCCCCAGCTTATGTAGCTCAGTAGTATGGATACTAGCGCGGCGAGTACAGCTGCTTCCTTGGTGTTTCTCGGTATCGATGCTATCCTTGCTAGTACCCGGCGTACTAGTGGGTGGCTCGCTATCACGTAGCCCGTTACTAGGATTAGTGTCATCTGCATGCTGAAGGTTAGCAGCTTCCAGAAGCCGCCGTACCATGCACTGTATACTAGGAACTCTACTGTGCCCTTTAGGCCTACGTACTGGTATGGCTTGAGCAAGAGGAGATCTAGGATTATGGCTGCTATTGTTAGTATGATGGCGAATATGAATGGGTCGGGCATCACGCTTCGTATCCTTGCTTCGAGGGCTTCTCCGAAGCGTTCAAGGAGGGGCCGTTTACCCTCCTCCAAGGCCCACTGTCAACCCTCCAGTGCATGTTTCGACTAGCGAGACAAGATTATCTGCTTGAAAAATAATGTTGACATAACATAGAGGAGTGATTGAACGTTGTTCGCGCGGTGGCCTCTTGGCCACGATACTCTACTTCTCCTCTAAGCGTCTTCTTAGAGCCTCGACCTCCCTCCTAAGGAATTCAAGCTCCTCTTTTACATCGCTTGTATGCTGCCTAGAGCCTGAGCCTCCTATCGATGTGAATGCCCATCTAGCTATTGCTACTACTAGGGCTACCGCGCCTACTATTACTACTATCATTATAATTAGGAATAGGAGCATGAATAGGAAGCCGAAAGGGCCGCCGCCCATGAAGCCGAACCCCATCATGCATGGACACACCTCTTCTCCGTTACCCGCGGCCCCTGCGGGGTCTAGGAGTAGCCTCTCCCCGGCAGTGGCTGCGTATGCTAGGCTCAAGGTCTTGATACTCGGCATCGCGCCTCATCCCCCATCAAGAAATAAATATGATGCCGATATATAGAGATGGAAATGTTTGTAAATTCAAATAGTTCTCTACTCCGCTTACTTCACAGCGATTCATTTAGACCCATCCTCTTCTAGGTAATCACTGCATTTCTCAGCTACGTCCTCTGGTATCGGGTGTGTCTTCCAAGCCTCCTCCCAGCCGTTCTCGAAGAAGCCCTTTACTACTTCTGCGTGGAGCTTTATCACCTCCCATGCGCATTCGTTCTCGCCGGTCTTCGTGACTCTTACAGTCTTCCCGTCTAGCTCTACCTCGGTCTCGATGTAGGGGGTTAGCTTAGACTCTAGGGCGAACACTGGATCCCAGGCTCTCGGCGTTCCTCCCCTCTCAAGTATGCATTCCATCTGGAGCACGTGATAGTAGAGTATCTCGGCTAGCCGCTCATTATCAGCCACTATCTCCCACTCTATCCTCCACTCCTCTGGGTACTCCTCATAGCTCCACACGAATCTCTCGTGGTTAGCAAAGAGCAGTCTAATCGCCTGACCCGGCCTAACATCGCCTATCCTAGCACATGCCCCTGCCCCGGAGCCTCCACGCCTATGGTCAACACCATCTAGCACTGTGAAGCCTGCGTCAGCGGCTTCATCGCTGTCCGGATACACGGTATAGGTTGTCTTCTCCTCGTTTAAGACCCCGTATAGCTCGCCATCAAGGACCATATAGCCTGCCGAGGCTAGCAAGGCTATTACAGCTAGGGGTACTGCCACGAGCTTAGCATCCAAGGCCATACACGCTTCACCAGGAAAAGCGGAGCGTCTACCCATTGGATAGAAAACGGGGACTCACGAATCGTGAGTACGCCCCCTTCTGCCGCACTAATTACTAGCAACGCTGTTAGCTCGTTTTTACTGCTACTCTACTAACGCCGACTAGGACCCGCTTCTAGCCTACTCCCAGCCTACAGCACATCTTATCCCCGATCAACATATACACTTTTCTTTCAGGCTTCCTCCCTCCCACTCCTAGCGAGTACATCCATACTCTCCTGTGACTACGGCCACCTTCGCGTCGAACCATGCAGATATCATGACTGCATGACCTCTAACGTATTCTCCCACTCATCCCTCGTCAACCTTGCCATCCGCTACGACTTCCAGGAATGCTTTCTCCCTTAGTATCTTTATCTAGCCATTAGGCGCTCGGACTAGAATATCTCTAGCACACCGTTCTCGTTAATAGCCTCAGCCGCTACTCTCTCAGCATAGCCTAGACCACTGCATCTCTATAGTCTGGCATGTCCCAGAGGGCGTAGGCTATATGGTTTGCTCGAGCACCGCTGCTAGCATGCCTCTGGCATCTACTACTGGCAGGAGCATCACCATCCGTTTTTCATTATTTCCAGTGCCTTCGCCGAGCGTGGCGTATTCCGCTATGACCACTGACTCCCTTGTAGCGTGTCTATCTACTTCGTCCTCGGGGCTTCGCTCCCTCCGCTATGGCCTTTGCTAGACCCTGTAGCTCGGCACCCGCTCCGACCCCTTACATGTCTACACTGGCTACTCCTAGGCTCCCGGCTGCCAGCACCGCTTCCGCTGCCTTGGCTAGAAAACCGTTGACACTATTGCCAGACTCCACACTCCATATTATATTGACACTCTTGTTTGTCGTGGATTCTACTAGGTCCCTGCATCTATGCTGTGTTAAACCCTCTCAACACGGATTCTAGCATTAATGTGGGGGGAGCAGCGTAGTGAGTGGAGGAGAAGAACCAGAGGTTAGGTATACTTCAACCGTGTTCTACGTCCGGTTCCCCGACGGCAGTAAGGCGTTCCTCAGGTATAGGGTTGAGAATGGCAAGATGCTGCTAATTGAGACGTATACTCCTCCGCAGCACCGTGGTAAGGGCGTTGCTAGGGCTATGATGAGGAAGGCGGTCGAGGTTGCTAGGGAGAGGGGACTCAAGGTTGTGCCTATCTGTAGCTACAGCGTCTACTATTTCCTGAAGCATCCGGAGGAGAGGGATGTATTGGCTGAGGAGTACAGAGGTATGAGTGACGATGAGTTGAAGCGTTATTATGAAGAGAGGCTGAGGGCTGAGCGTGAGGGCAGGAAAGGGTAGCTGTTATGGGGGCTCCTTGAGGGATGCCACGCCTATACCCTCGCGACCCTCTAGTTGGCGTTGGCAGCCTCGTCCTCCGCGGTGGGAGGATCCTGCTCGTTAGGAGGGCGTTCAGCCCTGCGAGGGGTAAGTGGAGCATCCCGGGGGGCCACGTCGAGCTGGGTGAGAGTATTCTAGAGGCGGCTGTTAGGGAGCTAAGGGAGGAGGCTGGACTCGACGGTGAGCCCCTTGGAGTAGTTAATGTAGATGAGCTCATAACTAGGGATGAATCGGGGGTGCGATACCACTATGTGTTGGTTACTGTTCTAGTCGATTCGCCCCGCGGCGATCCGAGGCCTGGTGGAGACGCCTTGGATGCCTCGTTCTATAGCCTTGAAGAGGCCCTTAGGCTTGATTTAGCGCCGAGCGTCAGGGGCTTGATAGAAAAGATCCTCAGGGGCGAGCTGCCCCTTGAGAGGCCTATAAGGCCGAGGAGGTACTCACCCAGCGACTAGCCAGTTTCCTAGAGGCTCCCTTTAGGCTGGTCTCTCACCCTTTGGGAGCCGCCCTATGGCGCTACTCCTATCTCTCGCGCTACCTCCTCTGCCTTCGCTATTACCTCGTCATAGTCTGGCTCGTTCCTGGGGTCTTCACTTACCCATACGTACGCTACTGTGGCGTCCGGCTTCAGAATGAAAACCGCTCTCTTAGCCACCATCCTGAGCCCCGTGCCTAGCAGGTCCTCGTGGTACACATCGTAGAGTTTTATGACTTCCCTGTTGAAGTCGCTCAGGAGATCGAAGGGCAGCCTGTTCTCCTCCTTGAATCTCTTAAGGCAGAATGGCGAGTCAACGCTTATCCCTAGCACCTCTGCGTTAGCCTTCTCTAACATAGCCATTCTATCCCTGAAGGTGCACAGCTCCTTGGTGCATACGCTTGTGAAGGCGCCTGGGAAGAAGAGAAGGATCACCGGCCTCCCCTTGGCTAGCACGTCGTAGAGCCTGACCTTCTGGAGGTCCTGATTGGGTAGAGTGAAATCGGGAGCCTTCTCGCCTACCTTGGGATACCCGGCCATGCCTCTTGAACCCTTTTTGTTTCCTTCGTGGAATACACGGCCTCAAATACTCGAGTAATGATTACTAGTGAGATATAAACACTGTAGCTCCACAAAAGAGAATCCCAATTTTAAACGTTAAAATAAACAATGATTGAGACACCCCCATATTACTACCTGCGCTCGCCAACCAGCCTTCGCACCTGAGCCGCAACCTCGCCACTGAGAAGACGCCTAGGAACTCTCTTGCCCACGAGCCCCTTGTCACCTAGGGGCTCGCTAGCATACATAGCCTCACTTACAACTCCATGAAACTCGACCGGGGGAAGTAGAGCCGCCGCCCTCACCTCCCCCACTCTTATCTCCTCTATATTAGTTACTATGGTCAATGCAAAGCTGCCAGCCGAGGCTCTAGTAGTCTTGAGCCTCTCCGTCAGCGGCTCTACCCGGGTAACCTCTACCCCCACAACATCAACCGCGTACTCGGGATAATTCTCTTCCCCCAACTTGAAGCGCTGAGGCAGTCCCAGGAGGATTGAGAGGGCCCACCTCATCTCGGCTAGCGCCAGCCTAGCCCTCGCCTCCCTAGGCACCTGGAAGCCCGCGGGGGGCAGGAGCAGTCCCGCCAGCTCCCTAGCACCAAGGACAACACCAGCTAAATCATCGCTAGCGACTAGCATGTCAGCAGGGAGGAAACTATACTTCACCTTGAGAAGCCGTTTACGCACATCTTCAAGCAGCTCCAGAGCCCTACCCTTGTTAAGGGGCCACGGTAACCCCCACCCCTTTACCCTGCGCTCAAGCAGGCCAAGCGCATACTCAGCAACAAGAATCCTGTAGTCTCTCGCAGTATCAACCACTGTTCTGTCTCACCCCTCGGGCCCCCGGGGTCGTGGAGGCACGGGCTTAAACACTCGGAGGTAGAGGTTCTACGCGGCAGGGGTTAAGGGAGGTGGTGTTTCACGCCTTGTAAGGAGCATGTTAGAGCGTCTTTGAGGGACACGGCGAGCCTGAAGCTTGTGGAAGTTGATGGCTATCTTCATCCTAGGGGATGCATGGGTGCGCGGTTCACGCATCTAGACCTTCCGCTGGAGCCTCTCAAGGACAGTGTTATAGGAGCACTAGCTTCCGCCCCTGGCGGTGTGAAGCTGGCTGCTATACCACGGGGCGCCTGCGTCGAGCTAGAGCCTCCGGGCGGAGCCCCAGTGGTCCTATGCATCGAAGGGCTAGACCTGGGGAACGTTAGGGGTGACGCATATCTTACGGTTCACCGGAGGGGATGGATTTACCTGTCTTTGCCCGGGCTAGGCTCAAAAGCTAGGAGCCCCGGGAGAGGAAGTGGACGGCGTAGGCGGGGACACGTTAGACCTAAGGGTTAGCTGTCCTCAGTGTGGTGGGGCTGGAAGATGTGGTAAATGTTGCCCTCTGGATCATTGAATACTGCTTCCATTCCTACTTCTATGTCGCGGGGCTCCGTGACTTTCACGCCTTTCCTTCGTAGTTCATTCACAACCACGCTAATATCGTCTACAATGAATACTATGCCGGTGTCGCGGGGCTCGGTGTCACTGCTTTGGTGAAGCGCCAGGACTAGGTTGTCAAACTCTATCTCGCTCCACTCAGGACTCTCATAGAGCGTCTTGAAACCTAGTTTATCTTTCCAGAACCGTAACTGCTTCTCCATACTGTCGACATAGACTATTACGTAGCCTACCTTTCCCAGTAATGATGACACGTCAATGCACCCCTCTGAGTTAGCGTGTTAGAGGTACTACGCTATAGAGATGAATACTAGCTAGCGTGGAAAGTCGAGGAGGCTCGGTGTTTTTGTTCGCGTCGCGTAGGTGCTTATAGAGAGTAGGCTGCTCCTCTCTTTCTTTCCCTGAAATGGTGTTGTTCCTAGATGAATGGTCGTAGGGTTGTAGTTATCGGTGGAGGACACGCGGGCCTGTCAGTGATTAAGGCTCTTGCCGGTAAGGGTTTTGACGTGGTTCTCGTTGAGAGGAGAGAGAACCTTGTTTTCAGACCTGGGCTCACCTTCGTTGCCGCGGGTTTGAGGAGGCCTGAGGAGCTGCTTCTCGGACTTGACGGGGTTGATAGGTTCGGCGCTAGGCTTGTCAAAGGCGAAGCAATAAGGGTTGATCCGGGCGAGCGGGTCGTAGTGCTTAGTGACGGCTCCAGGCTGGGGTACGATTACCTGGTGTTAGCCGTGGGGGGCGAGCCATGGGATGGCGGGGTGCCCGGGCTTAGAATAGTAAACCTGAATCCTTGGAGTCTCGAGGGTGCGGCAGCTCTAGCTGAGAAGCTTAGAGTTCTACCCGCTGGGGCCAGGGTAGTAGTAGGTGCTTTCAAACCTCCTTACCCGTGTCCCCCGGCTCCCTTCGAGCTAGCAGGGCTGCTGGCGGCCGTGTCCCGGGGCCGCTTTAGGACTACAATGGTTTTCTTCGAGGAGAAGCCATTGCCGAAGCTGGGCCGGGAGGTCTCGGGGGCTCTGGAGGATCTACTAGCCAGGCTCGAAGTAGAGTTCCTCGGTGGTTTCACTCTGGACGAGGTGGATGTTAAGGGCAAGGCTCTCCTGGGCAGTCATGGGAGGCAGGGTTTCGACGTGTTAGCGCTAGTTCCACCCTTCAGGCCTCCTAGGCTACTAGCTGAGTCGGGTCTTTCGCCGGAGGGTTCGTGGCCCGTTGTTGAGCCTTGGAGGGGCTTCAGGCATCCACGATATGATGACGTCTATATAGTGGGTGACGCTGCTATGCCGGGCCTTGGGGCTCCTATGTCGGGCTTTCTAGCAGGCCACTCGGCTAGGGCAGCTGCAAAGGCTATAGCGGGTGATGAGAGTTCTCCGGGTAGAGCCTATGCTGAGTGCTTCATCGATGTTTTAGTTGATGGTGTAGCTGCTTACTGTGACTTCACAGATTTAATATATAGTGGTGGGGGGCCGCACTGCCACGTGATAGCTGAGGGAGGCCTAGCCGGGGCGTATAAGAGGGGTTATGAGGCGTGGTGGAGGGATAGTATTGCCCCGCCCCAGACCTAGATTCCTAGCCAATAAACTATTTTCCCTGTATATCGGGTGTCGATTCAATTCCTCGGTGGTTCGGGAGCCTTGCTTGTGGAACGTTATATGGGTGAGTTTGCCTCGCTTCTAGTTGATTACTGTGTGGAGGCTCGCGACGGCGACGAGGCCTTTGTTAGGTTCCCGTTGCCTGGTCTCCCGCTCGCTAGGGCTGTTGCAGGCGAGTTATTCTCGAGGGGAGCAATGGCTAGGTTACAGCTTGATGATGAGGTTGTAGCTGAACTCTTCTACCGGCGGGCGCCTGGGAGTTTGCTGGAGAGGCTTAGTCCTATAGATGAGTTTATAATGGAGAGGGCTACTGTTCTAGTAAGTATAGTTAGTCCCCTCCAGACCAGGCATCTTACTAGTGTCGATCCTGATAGACTGGCAGCCGTGAGTAAGGCGCGTGCTAGGCTTACAGAGGTGTTCATGGAGCGTAGTGCGAGGGGCGAGTTGAGGTGGGTTGTGACTGCTTATCCTAGCCCCGCAATGGCGCAGGAGGCCGGCATGAGCCTCTTGGAGTTGGAGGATCTGCTAGTCTCTGCTCTGAAGCTCCGCGAGGGTGATCCGGTTAGTGCTTGGAGGAGGCAGGCTGAGCGGCAGGAGAGGGTGTCAAGTCTTCTCTCGCGGGGCAGCGAGTTAAAGGTTGAGGGCCCTGGAGTAGATCTCCTGCTGAGAGTCGATGGGAGGAGGTGGATAAATGATGACGGAAAGAGGAACATGCCTGGAGGCGAGGTATTCACTGGGCCCCATGAAGACGCTACGGAGGGCTACATTGAGTTTGACTTCCCTGCCCTCTATAGGGGCGCGGAGCTGGAGCGAGTTAGGCTCGTTTTCAAGAAGGGAGAAGTCGTTGATGCCCGCGCACTTAGAGGCGAAGAGCTGCTAAAGAAGCTGCTAAGCGTTGACGAGGGTGCTAGGAGGCTCGGCGAGGCGGCCTTCGGCCTCAACTACGGCATAACCCGAGGCACTAAGATAGTGCTGCTAGATGAGAAGATCGGGGGCACCATGCACCTAGCCCTAGGAGCATCCTACCCCGAGACTGGAGGTACTAACAAGAGCGCTATCCACTTGGACCTAGTTAAGGACCTTAGGAGAAGGGCTGTGGTGAAGCTTGACGGCGATGTAGTATTCAGGGACGGCCGTTTCATCGAGGACTATCTATGACGTCCCTCTAACCCTCCTTCCCCTAGGCTCGAGGGCTGCCGTGGCCCCCACTGGTTACTGATGTCCTTATGAATAACAAGCCTGTTGCTACTGCTAGGAGTGTGTAGAACAGTGCAGCAGTGAATGAAGTAGCCGTGTAGTAATCTACGTCGGGCGAGAATAGTAGTGACGGGTGTGCCAGCGCTAGGGACAGCCTAGCTAGTATCCTCTCCCTCGCCGTATCCACCTCCCTCGGGAACATTATTATCACGAGTATCAACGGGTATACTAGAAAGACTGCAATGGCAGTTAGCACTCGTCCTCTGCGTCCGAGGCCCGCTACGATGCCGGCTACGATTAGAACAATTGACTGGTAAACTGTCTGCAGCGAGAGGAGGATTATTTGCATCCATAGGGGCTGCCAGCCCAGTAGCTGGGGTGGGCTAGCGAGACTGCAGCGGCTAGCGCCGCAGCGACGGCTAGTGAAGGGCAGATGAGGGCCCTGGCTAATGCTGGCCCTTTCCTCCCTGGCCGCTCTATGAAGGCCTCTGAGAAAGCTAGAGCTACTAGAGGCGTAGCCAGTGAGGCCACCGCCGCTAGGTAGACCAGGGTGCTGCTAGTGATCCTACCAATCGCTTGTAGTGTCGCCGTGTAGAGTATTAGCAGGCCCGCCAAAGCCAACACAACCCTCTTATCGAGACAGAAACCAACTAGAGCCACAAGCAAACAGCACCTCTCCCACTCATGTCCCTCCCCTTTAGGGGAGGCCCCGGCCACCGGTTTACCAGGTGCCAGCTTGCGTGGTATAAGCCTCGCGCAGGCCTGGGATCCCCTGGATTCCACTTATGGTGGTGTTATGGGTGTTGCTAGTAGTGTGAATGCTAGTCCTGCTAGTGCGAGTAGTAGTGCTGCTTTGCCCGCTCTAGCGCCTAGACGCGAGTCTACTCCTAGGAGTAGCATGAATCCTCCTGCTACGGCTGAGCCTGCGTAGGCTGCCGCAGCAGCAGCTGAGAAGACTAGCCCCGCCCCTACCTCCAGGCCTACCACGCCATGGGAGGCGACTCCTAGGAGCCAGGAGGCCTTACCCGCCATTATCCCGGCGCCAGCCACTCCCAGGAGTCCCGCTGCGAGGCCGCCCAGCCGCCAGAGAAGGCCCGCTAGTATTCCTCCCCCTCTACCCCTACTCAGGGCGATGCCTGCAGGGGAGCTTAGCCAGTGAACCCTTGCTACTAGGCCTAGAACACCCCCTTCACCGCCCGCGGAGCCGGCCTGCGACTCTAGGGCTTCGGAGAGGGCATCCCTGTACGGTGCGAGCCTTGAATCGCCTAGGCTCCGCTCAAGCAGGTCCTCGATTGAGACGCCGACTCGCTCGAGTGAAGAGGACACCCTAGGGTCTAGAAGCGCCTCCACTAGATCGCCGGGCCCGCAGCCGCCAGCGGAGAGGGCCCAGTGGATAGCTGCGGAGACACAGTCCTCGTCGCCCCAGCCGCAGTGGAGCACCGCGAAGGCTAAGCGGGAAGCCAGCCTGTCACGTCTACACTGCAACACGGCCACCCCTCAGCCGAGGAGGCAACCCCAGAGAAGGAGCCGACAAGATCAACCAGAGGCCCCCTCCAGCACCGCCGCCCTCCACTAGCAACGAAGAGGGGCTGCACACAGCATAAACCTCTTCCCCCATAGTTAAAGCCGTTATAACCCAGGACACGCGGCACCCTGGGGTGAAGGGCGAGATCCCGGTCTGGGGGCCCGTAGCTCAGCCAGGACTAGAGCGCCGGCCTTCGGAGCCGGCGGTCCCGGGTTCAAATCCCGGCGGGCCCGCCACAAACACCTCCTAGTAATCATCAAATCTGGCGTTGAATGTATCGGTAGCCGAGACCGCAAAACGCGGCCGAGACTTCTCTAAGCCCTTCTCAGGACTGATAATTTCGCTGGTATTTCAGTAGAGGTTATTGATTCCTTATTAGTGTTTGGGTGGCATTAATTTTACGATTCGTAGAATATTTTGTATATTTGTACTTTTCCTCATTTTTCTAGTAGGTACTGGTCGTCTTCCGGGTAGTACTTGGCTTTCCAGGGGTCCCCGCCTGTGAACTGTTCCATGGCCTCCATCGAATCCCATATCGTTATGGAGGAAGTGGGTAACATCTCCCTCATTCCTCCTAGTGAAGATAACCTTCCTCAGGCCGGGAACGCTCTTATAGTCTGGGACAGCCCTCTCTACGAGGAACCTCTCATACTCATCAGCCACATCCCGCCTTGTGACACCATGCCAGATCCGCACAAAACCCGGCAACGCCAAGAACACCCGGCTCGGATACTTGCCGGGCTTCAGTATTTATCTCCGGGCTACCGAAGAATACCAGATTATCTTGATGTGGTTCCCTCCTCTTTAGGGGATTACTGTTAGCAGCCAGGGCACTCGCTTGAAATCCTCGTCAAACGTTAGGATTCTCCCTATACCATGATGCTTGCAGGTGAGTGCTATTATGGCATCGCTGGGTAATAGTCTGTATTTGAGCAGTGCTTCGTAGAACTCCTCCTCGGTATAGATGCTTTGGACTAGTCTTATGTCGAGCCTTTTGATCAGCTCTTCGACAGCGTGTATGACCTCCCTCGGGTAGCCGTGTTTCCTTATCCATTTCCTGGCGGAGTAAGCTCCTTTGACACCGTGCCGGTGCTCTAGGCGGTGGAGTGTTGACGTGTAGATTAGCTCATTGTGCACAATCGTGTCTATCACGTACTCTTCTGG
Source organism: Acidilobaceae archaeon (assembly GCA_027046245.1). Lineage (GTDB taxonomy): Archaea > Thermoproteota > Thermoprotei_A > Sulfolobales > Acidilobaceae > Aeropyrum. The sequence continues at coordinate 4,270 of JALTZJ010000061.1, read as the reverse complement.
GTTATCATCGAGTAGCGTTAGCGCTTCCTCTGTGAGGTTAGTCTTGTGGAGTATGTGGTAGAGAATGTTTGTATCCAGGAGGATCATTGTTGCCATGCCTCTTCAAGGTACCTTTCAAACTCCTCCTCGCTAGACTCTCCCAGTATGCCGACGAGATCCTTTAGCCTCTCCCGGACACTCCTCTCGATCCTTATTCTAACCTCCTCCCCCTCCCTTAGATCTACCGGCTCCAGCGGCCTAAGCACTCCCTTCTCATACTTTACCCTGATGACTTTTGGCAAATGCGTCACCATCCTTACCTGTGGATGAGGGGGTCTCTAAGGTTTTCCTCCTCGTATGTTGCATTCTTATCGGACATGAGATTAATGGTGGATTATCATGCTTGAGTGCATGATGCATTCCCCCATAGAATCGTTGCAACATTTGTTTTTATAGCGCGGGTCTTCGGAGCCGGAGGTCCCGGGTCCCATATCCCCGGCGGACCCGTCATCTAATTAACCCCCTATATAAAGTCCTTTATTTAAGTTGAATTCATTAATTGTAAACTAGATAAGAAGCCTGGTCTTCTCCTCTCCAGCTAGAGACTTTATCAATACGTTGGAATCATAATGAACCTTCAATCTCTACCTCCTCTATAATCCTCTTGACATCTTCAGACCTAACACGTAGATTCCCTCTCTTGAGAACAGTAAAGACTTCTCCTACAGGCTTCTTAATCGATACTAGCAGGACCTCTCCTTCTTCCTAAATCCAAAAGTTCAAGGGGTTTGAGAATTCTATTCTCGTACTTCACTCTAATAACCTTATACATATTAGAATTACAAGCGTATGCTTGGGGTGCTTGGGCGCGAAGCCTTCCTGTAGTTGCATTTTTCAGAGTATCCTCTCCGATACACGATATAAATATTCAATTATGAGACGCGTTTAAAGTTTATAGTTTTCTTTGGAAATATAAACTAGTATGCTTTTCAAAGACCTTGTTATCCAGGTCCTCTAATTAAGTTACGACCCTCTCTGACAATAAACCCGAAGAACTCGCACATACCTTCCCCTCACCTAAACTAGTCATGAAATGCATCAGATCCGAATTCCAACTTTGTCAAGTAGCTCTCGTAGACTTCTTGCCTTGTCATACAAGCTTAGTAATTCATTGTATGAAATGAATCTTAGTTTTCCTTGTTTGAGTAGGGGTTTAAACTGGGCTGATTTCTTCAGTCTTTCGAACTCACTCCTCCTATTGTCTGGGGCCACGATGAATACTCCTTCTGCTATTGATGCAAAGTCTCGTAGAGCAGTGGCATCCTTTGTTATATCGGTAGTATGTGAAACCTCGAATGCGTAAACTAGCCTTTCTCCAGCGGAATCCAGCCATACTACATCAACGTCTTCGGGGTTTCGTATACTCGCATAATAGATAAGCCATTGTGGCAGCTCGCTTACATCGGCCACCTCGCCTAGCCTCTCATTATTCACTATTTTCCCCTGGTCTTGTTTAGCTACGTGCGTAACATAACCTAGGAGCTGCCCGAGTTTCAGGAGATAGTACTGTGCCTCTTCGTGGCTAGTTATGGCTCCACGCTCCTCTTCTCTCACGACAGGAGTTTCAGCCACTTCAACAACATAGTACAAGAAGTAGTCAAGTTCGAGAAAGTCTACTTTCTGACTTGCTACTTGTTCTATTTCTGCTTTTAACTTATGTAAAAACTTAATTATCTTTTTATATTGATTACCATTAATAGAATGAATGAATGATACTCTGTTCCCTCTAAGTCCTAATGTCTTCGCTAAGTCCTCCAGTAAGCCAAGCTTCTTGATTGCTAAGACTACTTTCTTGTTCCACATTGCATACTTCTCTGGCTCAACAAAACATAGTATTTCAGTTACAGCGGCTACACCTAAACCCCATACATCGGTCAGGAAGTTATCAAAGCGTTCTTCAAGGGGAGCACCTCCGTAGATCAATTCATAAAACATCTCTCGTAGCTTTTTGACCCCATTTCGCTTGATAATCTGGTTAATACGTTGCTCTCGTTTAGTCCATACAGCCATAGCCCAAAGGGATGATAAAGCGTCTGTAAAAGCTTTAATGAACTCTTCGTCGCTAGCCTCTCTTAACATCTTTTTAGAGAACGCGTGCGAAATAATCATTTTCTTGGCTTCCCTTTCTCTAGTCCATTCTTCACCCATTGCACTAGCCTTAAAAGACAAGTAGCTAGAAAAGTAATTCTCGAGAATGCGCATGGCATACAGCACCCATAATTAACATATAAAACATACTATTTAACTCTTATTTAATCAATGATTTAAGTTATCCTTTGTTTTATAATGTATATACTTAATTTTGGTTAATGATTTTAATTAGCAACTTTAACATCCATGAAATAGCCTGACTGTAAAACTATCTCGTGGCTGTATAAATGACACGGATATATAACAATGCACTCTGGTATAGCTCTCTGTCAGGGTATCCTCTTGAAGTCCTCGTCGAAAGTTGTGATAGTATCTATAATGTATTGCCTTCATGTTAAGACTATGATATCGCAGAATGTATTTCCTCTTTATAACAGCCTCACTAGATGATATACAATATTGTATTTAAATAGCAGATCATATAAAATCGTTATTTTTAATTATGAGCTGCGTTTACTGTTTTTGTTTTAATGTAGTAAATACTGCTGATAGTAGTATTAAGAGGAAGCCTATGATCCATAGGATTAGCGTGACAAGCGCCGTTCCCGTGTCTACGTATTTATCCACGAGTGCTACTAGTGGAAACATTAGTGCTAGGAGGATGAAGGCTATGCCTAGCTTAAAGAAGTCTAGCCTCACGTCCCTTAGCACCCCGGGAGATCGCTGCCTAACCCCTCTAACCACCCGGCTTCCTTTATTAGCTATCGGGCTTGATGGATGCATGTTGATGCAGATTGATGCAGTGCTTTCAGGGGCTAGTGCTCCGCTGTTGCAGTAGTAGTGGCTTGTAGCTTTAGGTTGTCTAGGGTTAGTGCTAGGATTGCGAGGTCTATCACTATTATGCCGTAGGCTTCTAGGGTTGCGGCGCTGGGCCAGCCTATGACTGCCTCTACTATGCCTGCTATTGGCCATGCTGCGAGCGCTAGTAGTAGGGCTATTCTTGAGAGGCTGCCCCCGAGTCTAGCGGTGGCCCAGGCTAGTAGTATGAGTGCTAGGTCTATCTGGATGAAGAACCAGGTTGAGACGAAGGTGTGGGGCCTGGTGCCTGAGGGGAAGACCCCTATTAGTGCTAGGAAGACGCCGGCTAGGATCATGTAGCCGCCTCCCAGTACCCCCGGCTTGCTCTCGTGCAGCAGCACTTGGCAGGCACCGTAGACTGCCACCATTACGCCTACCGCTATGAGGCCTAGGTTGTAGAGCCAGGGCATCCTAGCCCCGGAGCCGCCGAGGTCGCTGAAGGCGTCCCTCGTGAAGACGAACCAGTCAGCGTTAACCAGCCAGGAGGCCCCTATCACCAGCCAAGCTGCAGCAGCTGCCAGAGGCCCCAAGAGTATGCATGGCCTTACCGGCACCGTTAGCCTCAAGAGCTTCACCCCCACTTAAGGGGAGCCTCGCCCCGCACGACGCCCCTAGGCCCCCGGGCCTCGAGGACGAGCTTCAGTGTGAGTGGAGCTGAGGGCTCGGCTAGGGGGAGAACAGTAGTGCCTCTGCCTTTCAGGAGAGCCCCTATGGCGCCCCGGAGCTCCTGGGCGCCTAGGAGCCCGAGGGCTATGACGGCTGGCTCCAGGCCTAGAGCACCCCTATGCACGCCGGGGCCAGCCTTAGCTAGCACTGCCTCGCCGCGCCACCATGGGAGCCTCCTCCACTCGCCCCTCTCCCACGAGACGAGAAGCCTAGCTGGCCAGAGGGACTCGAGTAGCCACTCCACGCCTCCGCTGGTAGCTCTAACCCGGGCACTGGCGCAGCCCCCGGGGCCGCAGGCCTCAAGCTCCGCCCCAGCCCAGGCGCCGCCTTGAGGGGGCTCCAGTCTGACGAGCACCGCTCCAGGGCAGCACTCGTCATCCACTAGGAGCGCGGGGGCTTCCAGGTGGAAGCCCCGGGAGTCTAGGAGCAGGGTGAAGCCCTCCCGCCCCCGTTGCTCCAAGATCTCCACTCCCCCCACACTCCCGGGCCTCCCCCCGGGCCTCGTAGCCGTGCCAGCCACTAGCCAAGCAGTCCTCCCCCGGGGCTCAACGCCCCGCCTCAGAGCCTCAGCAAGCCTTTCAACTCGCCTCGCGGCCCTGACTCCCCGAACAGCGTC
>JALTZJ010000060.1 GCA_027046245.1 Acidilobaceae archaeon | reverse complement strand
GGTACATTACTGACGGGTTGTTCGTCACCGTTATGAGTGCCGGTTTGGGTAGCTCTAGCTTATCAACTCCGTGCTCTGGGTGCTTCGCCTCTATTTCCCCTGGCCCGTCAGCTGTTACCGCGGCTAGCAGGCTATCCTTCGCCTTGAACAGCCTTGAGATTGAGCGTGCGGCGCTTAGCCTTTTCGCGCCCGCATCAACGCCGTTGTTCTCGGCCAGGGCCTTCAGCGGCCTCTCTTCACCCTCATAGCCCTCTATTGCGACGCGCAGGGTCATCATGTCTGCCAGTAGCTCCCCTATTATTATCCCGTCGCGTGTCGGCCCCTCTAGCAGGTATCCCTCCAGGGTCACCAGGTGATCACCTACTCGCGCCTCTATTATGCTCGCGGTGCCGGCCTCCTCCACAGCCGAGGCAACCACTTCAGGGGCTCCGCCTCCCCGGAGCGCCTTGATCGCTGCCGCGTAGGCGAGTGCATGGGGGATAGCGTTTACGTTATCCAGCTCTCTAAGGGGGCCTGGCATCATCGCTCTAACGTAAAGCGATAGGGCGTCGACTAGAAGCTCTGTGCTCAGGTCTTGCTGTACATGCGGCAGCAGGTTCAACATGTCTAGGGATAGCAGGAGTGCTACGGCCCAGGCGGGGTTTGATAGCGAAGCGATCACGTTGCTCAGTAAGTCGTCGGTTTCCACCTCAAGGATTGTTAACTGCTTGTAAGCCGCTATTATTGCTTCGAACCCGATGGGCGTCTCGTAGAAATCTATGGTTTCGGGCGGGTGCGGCCTAGTGTTAACTGTGCTACGCCTCAGCTCGCCCACTCTAACAACGCTAACTTTAACGGTATCAGTGTTATCCGGGCTGAATAGGCCGCTGTCGGCTGAATCCCAAAATACATTACACTCCCCGGCATAGACGCATTCCAGGTCTTCAACGATCCAAGGGTACCTCCTTACTAGTGACGCCTCAAGAGCCCTCATGGCGGCTCTCAGCCTTAGATGCCTCCCGCCGTGGCCCGCTGAGCCCGCTAGGCCCTCCAGCTCCCTCTTATAACTGGCGTGTACCTCTGAGGCTAGGCCGTCTAGCTCCCTTACTGCGTGTGAGGCCGCATACCAGGCTGCGGTGAGCCTCCGCGCTAGCTCCCGGGGCTCCCGGGTGTAGGCGTGAAGCCTTAGATACAGGTCTCCTTGAAGCCTAACGACACTACCCAACGTGCGCTCTTGCTCCCACAGCTCTCGATCGTAGCCCATAATGGCTCTCACAGCGTCGACAAGGCCCTCCTTCAACTCCTTCTCTACTATGAGCGCGGCGAGCCCCGTTCCTGGGGGTAGCGTGTTAACGAATAGCCTGCCTGTATCGCTATCAACGCCTATAACGGCTGCCGGAAAATATGCTAGACTCACCGGCACATCTCCTTCGATCGGCGCCTCAAGCCGGAAAGCTGTATAGAACCTGATTACGCCCGTGGGAAGCACTGGAGCTTCTTCAAAGAATCCTCCATCGAATTCCTCCTGGAAGTAGGCAGCTAGAGGGCTGTAATCTGCAGGGAGAAGCAGGTCCTCATAGTCAATATTCGTCGCTAAAGCAGCGTCTACTACTCTACGCTCTAGTTGCGAAGCGTTCTTACTAACACCGGGAGAACGCGGGTCAGGCATCACAACTATGTAGTCCCCTACTCTCACAGCTTCTAGAGCCCTCTCCCTTAGAACTTTATACATGAAGCCGACGAGCCTGTAGAGCCTCTCAACGTGATCCAAGCTCATGAAGGAGTCTGGGTCAAGGCCTTCAAAAATACTGGCTGCCTCCTCAAGGGATCCAGCCTGAATAGCCTTCTTAACTACCGCTTCAACACTGCTCAGCATGTAAACCCACCACTCTAGACCCCCACGCTAATCCTCTCTTCAATGCTTTAACCCGCAGTTAACGGAGCTACCAGCCTGAGGTCTATGTAAAATAGTGGGTGCAGCTCTCGAAGGCAGACCTAGTCGAAAGAGAGCTTTACACCCCCAGTTATTATGTACGAGGGCTCCACCCTCACACTCTTCACGCGAATCTCGAGCCGAACCGCCTGCCCCGAGAGCCTGCCCTCGCCGGCCTGAGCCTGGCCCATTGACTGCACCCTCAACACCCCCATCAATCCAAGGTATGGAATGTTTACTATAAATCTGGTT
>JALTZJ010000059.1 GCA_027046245.1 Acidilobaceae archaeon | reverse complement strand
GTTATAGTGGGGTGCTAGGGGGTTGGAGGGGGTGCAGCTGCATAGCTACTTGGTGATTGCAGGGTTCATCTTAATCATGCTTGGTGTAGTCCTTGTGTTTCTAGGGGTTTTCGCTTCTGCTCTCGGCGGTGCCGGGAAGGTTGAGGCTGGCGGGGTTGTCATGATAGGCCCTATACCAATAATATTCGGTACGTCTGCGAGGGCGGCGCTCTTAGCGGCAGTGGTAGCAGTGTTAATGATGATTATATATATAGTGTTAGTAGTAGTATTACTTAAAAGAGTTGTTTAATAGATATGTTAATATTGGTTTAAGTTTAACTGCTTTTTAGTTTATTTTCAAAGTTGGTTATTGCAGTGTTAAATAATCTGTTGACTTCCTCAATGAAGCGCTTGTGCTCTGAGAGTAGCCTAGCCCTCGCGTCCTCAATGCTGCGCCTCTTAACGCTTTCTAAGTGGCTGGCGTACCTCTTGAATGCATCGTCTAGTCGTTCGAGCGACATTATGACCACCTGCTCACAGCTGGCACGCTCCAGGCAATATTAAAATTATGATGTGCTAGAAGTATTCTTCTTCCTTGAGGAGCCTCTCGCTCAACGCGCTCCTCATCCTATAGATTAGTACCGCTATTATGGCTAAGCTAGCGAAGCCTGTGACTAGAGGCCCGTAGCGTAGAAGAAGCACTCTAAGGCCGGGCTCTAGGCTTACTGTGATGTTTGTGTTCTGGGGCACGCTTATTATCCTTTCTGCAGTGTGGAAGCCTGGGTGGCTAACCGTGACCTTGTAGGTTCCAAACACCGCTCTAAATACGAAGAATCCGTTGTTATCTGTGTAGCCGCTCTGTATTTCATTGCCTTCCGCGTCCGAGACTGACACGAAGGAGTTTGCTAGAGGCCTGTTGTTGTCGTCTGTAACTACTACGGTTATCACGTAGATTCTGGGCTGCAGCTTTATCTGTATCTCTCCGTCCTTGTCAACCGTTACGTTGAATGGTTCATCTACAACGTAGTAGTCTGGCCCCTCTGGCTGCAGTGTTACTGTGTAGTCGCCGTAGGGTAGGGTGACCTGCGCGCTGCCCTGAATGGTTATCTCTCTGACGACCTCTAGCGGGCTAGGGGCTCCCGTAGCCACTCTCTCTATGAGCGCCCTGTAGGGGAACGGCACAGTTCCGCCCGTGGATGCGTCTACGAGAGTTAACGTTACTTTGAACGCCTTGAAGTTTACCTGTATTGTGTCTGGGTTTGCGACTCCAGGCGGCTCTATTGACACCCGCGCCTCGGTCTCGTCTAGCCTCTCGCTACCCACGGGCGTGATTATCACGCGGTATATGCCCGGCCTTATCTTGTTTACTTGTATGGTAGACCCTTTGCCTCTAACCTCCTTTGTGTAGGGTAGTTCTGTGTGGATGAATCTTATGATGACCTCTTCCTCGATTGGCATGCCATCCTGGTCGACTAGGCGTAGCTGGGCATTGTATAGTAGCGGGTTCAGCTTCACTGAAGCATCTACTCTGTCTGGCTTCAATATTATCTCTTGCCTCTTAATCTGATACCCCGGAGCCTCAACGTCGACTACAACTGTGCCGGGAGGCAGCTCTACCTGCACAGAGCCGTCAACGTCTTCAATCACCTGAGAATACTGGCCTAGAGGCCCGACGTATACAAGGTTGATTGCTGCGTCGTTCACGGGGGTGCCAAGCTCCGCATCTATTAGCGCGAGGGCTAAGTTGACTTTAGGTGCCTTCACTGTTAGGCTAATCTGAAGCTGATCTTCGCCAGGCTGGACTACTAATGTGTCGACAGGTATAGTGTAGTCTGCTTCGGGCACCTTGTAGTAGATCCTGTACTCGCCTAGCCGCAGCTCTGCTACGGCTTGGCCCTGCTTTACGTCTACCTCTATAACTGGATTCTTCAATGGAATATTTACGGCCTCAAGTATCAACTTACCGCTAACCATGTTTGACGTTCCAAGCACTGTTTCTGCCAGCACCGTGAATAGTATACTCCTAGTTATTGGTCTAAGTGTTAGCGTTTCTATAGCGTCGCCTGTTATCATGAGATCCTGTATTGACTCTGCATATCCGGTACTAGTAACTAGTATGCGGTATGTTCCGGCGGGGAGCTTAGCTTCTATCACAGGGCCGCTGAGTATTTCAGTGTTAATGTTGACTCCGTTGAAGGATAGAATTGAGAGTACAACGCTTTCGGGTGATCCCACATCTTCTCTTAACTCGGGATCTACTACTTTGAGCACTACATTATACAGGACGGGCTTGACAGTTATTCTTATGCTCCTGTTTTCCTCGTTAACTATTGCTGTCGCCTCGGAGGGCTCTATATGGGCACCCTCAACTATTATCTTATACTTGCCTCCCCTTAGAGGCGCAGTTAGCGTTCCAGTCTCTCCCATGGTTAATGTGGTGCTGGGAATGCCTAGGTATCTAAGTAGATCGTCGTCTGGTTCCACAGTTACCTTGACGTCGGGAACTGGGGCCCTCGGAAGCGTTATCGCGGACCCAGCAACCTCAACTATTTGTTGCTCGTAAAGCACTGATATGTTAACGTTTATTATGAGAGGCTCCATTAGTATAGTAATGGAAGTTTCTCCGGGTACCGTGAGGTTGAGGGCTATTGAGGTTTGCCTGTAGTAACCTTCGAGTATACCAGTGAAGGTGAGGCTACCGATGGGCACCTTTACTCTAGCAACTCCGTCTATAACGGTCACTAGCTTCTCGCTAGTAGTCGTTGGACCATTCCATGTTATCTTAAGTAGAGCTGTCGGTATCTGCTTAATGACCTCCCTATCTACTAGGTTGACATTGACAGTGGCGTAGAGGGGCTTAACTGACACGATAAATGATGCCTGCTGGTTGCCACCTGCAGCTACTGATATACGGGTGCTCGCGCTCTCTGTCAAGGGACTTGAAACTTTGACTTCGTAAACTCCTGCTCTAAGTATTAATGTTATTGTGCCGTCTGACCCCGTTATCCCAACTATTTTGGCGTAGGGAAGTTCTGGCTCTACAATGCTTATCTCAACAAGTGCCCCCGCTACGCCTCCGCTGGCTAGCCCCGTTTCGTCATCGCTGTAAACTACGGCTATTGTTACTGGTAGTTTCAGAGGAGTTAGCGGCGCAGTGATTTCCGCATTATCACTTATAACCTCTCCCGCCAGAACATAGTCATTATAGTATCCTTCCCTTGATGAGATTATTATAGTATATATGCCTTTGGGCAGCTTCAGCGCAGTAACGCTACTTTCTAGCTCCACAGAAGTAGAGGCACCTTCTATCCTCTCATACACCAGTGTTGCTATGAAGCTCCCTGCTGCGGGTACAAGGAGATCTGCGTCTACCAAGTTGAATGTTACGTTAACATAGATTGGTTCTACCTTAACGCGTATCTCTTCGGGCGACATTATAGCTATGTCGTCTACAGTCACAGTACCTATCACTGGGTCGCTAACAGTTATCCTGTAGATGCCGGGTCTAACGCCCTGGACTAGAAGTCTACCCTCCCTGTCAGTTACCCCTTCAAATTCGTATTCAAGCGGTGGGTCCACTAGCTCTACCTTTACAGTGGTCTGCGGGAGAGGGCCGTTGGCTACTCCTATCACCTCGTCTACCAATACTATCGTTATCGGCACAGTTATCCTCAAGGGCTCAGCAAGAAGCGTTATATTCGTGCTTCCAGTTATTGTTACTTGCTGAACTAGAGTTTCGTAGGCAGGCGCTGATAGAGTGAACATGTAGCTAGCCTTAGATAGATAGATTTCAGCAGCACCATTAGGCATTTGAAGCTTAGCGCTTCTCTCGCCAAGGGATATAACTAGTACAGCGTTCCTAACAGGGAACTCTTGCGATAGTAGCCTATACACTTCTGAGTCTAGCGCTTTGACGTCAATCCTGTAGAGTACTGGATGTACCTCTATCGATGCTTCATTGGAAAGCCCTGAATCAAAAGTTATTGAAGCATCATAGTAGCCATCAAGCCTCGCGGTCACAGAATAAACTGTGTCGCTCCAGAGTAGGGCCAGCGCCGAGCCATCGCTACCCGTTACGACTTCAAAAGAGCTAGCTATAGGCCTATACTCCATATCGCCGTAATACTCTATTACATGGAATTCTAGGCTCGCTCCCTCCTTCGGGCCCGCTAGTAGGGTATAAGCTATGGCCGCCTCGGGGAAGGGAGGCTCGCTAGGCGTATAAACGGTGAACGTAGCCTCTACGAACCTAAACTCGTAGGATTTACTTGTAAGCGGAGGGGCAACATCTAGAGGGGCCACAGCTTGCCCGTAACCCTCAAGCGATAGGAATAGGTTGTAGAAGCCTGTCGGCGCGTAAAGCAGAGCCTTACCGTTATCAAACGTGGCCTTAGCGAGTGGCTTGCCCGAAGCGTTGAGGAGGGCTACATAGCTGCCCTGAGGTATTTCGGGCTCTACCACGCTGCCGTCAAGCCGCTGGATTAATATCTTAGCATTAACTATTATTGGGTTGAGGTCGGTGCCGCGAGGCGTGAACACGTATATCTTATTGGACGCCTCGCCCTCTACCCCTGTTAACGAGAAGCCTGTTAGGAGGTTGAGAGTTGAGCCCTGAAGCGCTAAGTCGTTTATACCTGTGTCTACGCCGTTGAAGCCCGGTAGCCCTCTCCACATAGGCTTCCAATCTTCAAGATTAACTAGCTGCACTATTCCATTGCTTGTCGAAGTTATTATGTAGGAGCCGGCCTCAATCTCTCTAATTGAAGTTATTGATCCTTCAACATCAACTACTAGTGCATTAGCAGCATAATACTTGGTTCCATCCCATAAGAGTCTATATATGTGGCCGTCGTCGGTACCAAGGTATATGGCGGTTGCACTGTTACTTACCGCTATAGTTGTAAGCGTGCTCCCTAGATAATAGATTAACGGGTTATGCTCGATATCTACTAGACCCCAGTTATCGTCTAACAAGTATACTAGGGCCACGTTGCTTCCGCCTATGGTATCGCCGGCTACGAGTATCCTTGACACTCCATTCTCAGCGAGGGGCGAGTTCTCAGGAACCCTAAACACGGATATAGCTGTTGTATCGCTAATGCCGGTGGCATTCGTAGCTCCAACTACGGGTAGCAGTATCATGTAGGCACTTTTAAGGAAGTCGAAGGATGATGGTGGATAATTAAGGTCAACGAGTATAATTGGTTGGAAGTATACGAAGTCATGGGTAACCTTTAGGTTTACTTTGTTAACGCAGTCTTCGAGGCTCGTGGAACTCACTAACCTGGCAACCACGTTTCCGAGATCCACAGTGCTGCCTGGACGGCCCTGGAATTCCGCTTCAGCGTAGTAGCACGTAAACGAGGCTAGCTGACCTGTAGTGCCATCGTAGACCTCTTCGGTGTAGAGAGAAACTAGTCTTGCAGGTCCCGGGAGGTACTTGAATGAAACTAGGTTTTCCGCCTCGGAGGGGTTAACGGAGAGCATTAGAGTGGCGCCGTCTTCTAAGGTCGTGGCTCCGCCGGGGGGCCATGTGTACTTCGCCCCGCTGGGGGGCGCGACTGCATAGTACAAGGTTTTCTTGATTACTGTGCCGTCCTCGAGTGTTATTGTCTTGGTTGTTGCAGGCAGTATCACGCCAACTTCTGTCTCGTAATAGATGTAGGCGGTAACGTCTACTGTGAGGCTGCCGGCTATCTGAAGTAGCTGGTCGGAATTGGAGGCGGCGCCTCCTAGGATTGCAGCGGCAAGGGGTAGCCCCTTGTAGCCTGGGCCTTCGAATAGGAGTTCCTGGGTGAGAATCAGAAGTGGAGCCCCGCTAGTGAAGCTCTTAAGGGCTCCATCGTGCGCTACGGGTCCTATTTCAATCCATCCACTCTCCCCCACGGAGAAGACATAGATGAAGCCTTGATCGTCTAGGGCTGCGACTATTGGACGCTCTACTGCAGGGTTAAGAGCCAGGGTCATTACTATGTCCCTGCTAGCCGTGTAGAAGTCAGCTCGTATACTAGGATCGTCAAGGTTAACAAGAACTATCTCTCCAACGTCGCTTCCCACGGCTACCCATGAGCTGTCATAGCTTGCAGCTGACACAGTTGAAGCGGTACCTATAAGGCTTTGTCTCCAGACTATCGCAGGCTTTGTCTCCGGGGAAACAGCAATTCCAGCTATGTAGCCGTTGCCCGCGGCGACGAGGATACCCTTGCTTTCAACGTAGTATGCTGTGTAAACCCTCAAGTCCTCAGGTAGACTGTATCCAAGCATGCCATACACGTTAGTAAGCTCCTCGCTAAGCGGGATATACTCGAAGCCGCTCTGGGCGGAAACCTGGAGTGCGGGTTCTAACAGTAGTATCAGTAGCGTAGCCGCGATCGCTATTGGCAATGGCGTTAACCTTATCCCCAGTAGATACACCAATTGGAGGCACCCCCGCTTTACACGCAATAATTATCCTGGACCCTTTATTCCCTAAGCATCCTTCCAGAGGCGAGGCACAATCATTATTCTGGCGAATAGTGTGGCATCAGCTTTGCCGTGGTCTGACGTTGAGATGTATAATATTGCTTAAGAGTCTGGAGGCGGCGAGTAACAAATTATACAGGAGTTAACGGGGGGAGCCGGTATCTTGGGCTTCAAAGAGCAGATAACAAAGTTGAGGAGTATTCTAAGGCGGGGGGAGCAGCGCGACGAGGAAGAGGAGAATATAGAGGAGGTAGTTAAGAGAGAGTTACGGGCTAGGGAGAGCGAGTTCAAGGTTCGCCGTGAGAGGCTGGTCCTCGAGCTGAGCACTAGGTATAATGTTGTTGACTCTTATCATGTCGAGGATCCATGGGCTAGGGTTTTCATACTTGAGGATAAGAAGACGGGTGCATATCTTTATATGGTTGACGAGATCCCTATGACTGAGGAGGAGATGGATGCTTACAATAAGATTATGACTATCTTGAACTGGGAGCTTAAGCCTCTTAGCGAGGAAGAGCTTGAGAAGATGAGTAGGGAGGGCCGCTACACGAGTCTTTACGAGATCGAGAGAGAGTACTTCGTTAGGCAGGTCAAGAGGATAGTGAACCTCTATAGGATCCGCTTCGGAGGCCTCTATGAGGCCATCAGTTGGGGCAAGATCCTCTACTACCTCATCAGGGATACTGTAGGCTACGGGGTAATAGATCCGCTAATGAAGGATAAGTATATAGAGGATATAAGCTGTGACGGCGTTGGTAAGCCGATCTACGTTTGGCATCAAAAGTACGAGAGCCTGCCTACGAACATTAAGTTTACGCTTGACAGCGAGTTAGACAAGATGGTGCTGAGGCTGGCCCATAAGGCTGGAAAGCACATAAGCGTGGCGTTCCCCATACTGGACGCTATTCTACCTGAGGGTCACAGGCTCGCGGCAACGTATAGGAGGGAGGTAAGCACGTCGGGCAGCACCTTCACTATAAGGAAGTTCAGGGAGAAACCGTTAAGCATCGTCGACCTTCTAAACCACGGCTCAATAAGTCCCGAGCTGGGGGCATACTTCTGGCTGGCAATGGAGTATAAGATGCCGGGCATGATAATGGGCGTCACTGGCGCAGGCAAGACGACTATGCTCAATGCCCTGGCCACGCTCTTCAGGCCAAACATAAAGGTTGTCACTATAGAGGACACGCCCGAGCTGAAGCTCACTCTGGAGAACTGGGTGCAGCTCACGGCGAGGCCTAGCTATAGCGTTACTGGAGAAAAGGTTGGCGAGATCACGCTGTACGATCTCGTAAGGGTGAGCCTTAGGTACAGGCCCGACGTGATAATAGTCGGCGAGGTGAGAGGTGAGGAAGCCTACGTGCTATTCCAGGCTATGGCCACAGGCCACGGAGGCCTCACCACTATACACGCGGAGCACATAGATGCAATGGTTAAGAGGCTGACCAGCCCGCCAATGAATATTCCTCCGAGCTACGTGCCCCTCCTCCGCTGGTCCCTAGTGGTCAAGAGGATAAGGCTCGTAGAGAAGGGAGGCTACACTAGAACAGTGAGGAGAGTCACAGACGTCTGGGAGATAAGGGACTACGAGGACTACGTGCAGGTTGCAAAGTGGAACGTGTTTACCAGGGAGCACGAGTTCTACCCTGAGAAGAGCATGATCCTCCAGGACATAAGTGGAATGAGTGGAATGACGAAGGGTGAGCTAATGGAGGAGCTGAAGAGGAGGGCCGACGTACTGAGGTGGATGATGAAGAAGGACATAAGGGATTACAAGCAGGTAGCAAACGTGATCACGAAGTACTACAGTAACCCCGAAGCCCTCTACAAGCAGGTGGCTAGGGAGCTGAGAGTGGCTAGGTGAAAGCTTAATGGAAGAGCAGGTGAGGAGGCCCCGCATAATAGAGAGGATACTTGAGAGAATTAGGGGTAGGGAGAGGAGGGAGTACAGGCCTAGAAGGCCTGCACCCTCGCTAAGAGACGTTATTGACTTCATAGCGGTCAGGTACTTCAGGGGCGTAGGCAGATGGATAGTTAAAACTTTTGAGCTAGACGATCAGATAAAGAGGGCTGGCCTCTTAGTATATCCTGATCTCTATGGTGCCAGGCTTGCCCTTGCCCTGGCAGTTACAGCCTTCATAGCACTATACCTCTCTGTCTGGACAATACTCACTAATCTCTCCTTAATAGTGAAAATTGTGCTTCTCCTAGTATACTTCTTAATGCCTATCATAGTCTTCGCGTATGGACTTATATATCCGAGCATGAAGGCTTCCGATAGGAAGGAAGGGGTTGAGAGCGAGCTACCATTCTTCGCCGTCTACCTCTCAACACTGGCTAGAGCCGGCGTGCCAGTAGCTGTAATCGTTGATAGGGTCTCTAAGCTTAAGATATTCGCTGCCATTAGGCGTGAAGCAGAGTTAATAACGAGGGATATCAGGCTGCTAGGTAAGGATCCCTTAGATGCCGTTGAGAGTAATGCTCTAAACCATCCGAGCCCACGCTATAGAGACTTCATGCTGGGCTACTCAACTACTGTAAAGACCGGCGGCGACGTGGTCCACTATCTAGAGATAAGAGCGCAAGACATACTGCAGAGTAGGCTGGCCGAGATGAGACTGATCTCTGAGAGGATGAGCCTCTACACGGAGCTATACATAACGTTTGCAGTCATAGCAACTCTGGCCTTCTATCTCTTCTTCACGATAAGCAGCATATTCCAGGCGGGAGGCGGGGGCTTCCAGAGCCTCGCCAACTTCGCACTTTACAGCTTCGTAGTTATGCCCACAATAACGATAGTGATGCTCTACATGGTCCATAAGGCGCAGCCCAAGAGCCCAATAGCCATTAAGAGCCCTACTAGGGCACTCGTAATTTACGGTATACCAGCAGCCCTTATACTAGGCCCCATCACGGCTTTCGCCACGGGCTCGATAAACCTGCTATTCGGGGCCCCAATAGATAGAGGGGCAATAATAGGTGCCAGCCTAACATTGGCTGTATTCCTAGTGGCGCTCAGTCTACCCCCCGCGATAGCATATACACGTGAGAGCAGGAAGATGAGGGGTCTAAGCAGGGCCGTCGCTAACTTCCTGAGGGACCTAGCCGAGATCAGAAAGACAGGGCTAGGGCCCGAGAAGAGCATTGAGGCTCTGAGCGGCAGGGACTACGGGCCGCTCACTATAATAGTGAAGAAGATGGCTACAAGCCTAAGGCTGGGCCTCAACCTTGAAGAGGCTGTAAGGAACGCTGTTAAAGGCTACAAGGACTGGCTTCTCCTTGCAAGCTTCAGGTTCCTAGTTGACAGCGTTGACCTGGGTGGAGGCAATCCTGAGGTGTTAGACAGCCTTGCACGCTACGCTCACAGCCTTGTAGACCTTGAGGAGGAGCTAAGGAAGAGGCTCAGGGTCTACCTAGTAATGCCCTATATAGGAGCAATACTAGTGACAGGCAGCAGCATGCTAGTCATCGCATTCATATCCGAGACACTGCAGGTTGTGAGTCCCGAGGTGGGTGTTGGAGGAGCACTGGGGATAAGGCCGGTGGCCGGAGAAGAACTTGCCGAAATAGCGCTGCTCCTCAGCGTAGGAGCAATATTTAATGCTTGGCTCATGGGTATAATGGCGGGTAAGATAAGGGATAGAACTATAGCGGCGGGGTTCACCCACGCAGTCCTACTAGTACTAATTACAATCGTTATAATAATAGCGTCGCTTTACGCTCTAGGAATAGGATGAGAACATTAGTATTTACATTATTTTGAGAATTTCGGTGAGCGAAGTAGGCCCTCAGTAATCGCTCCCTAGACCATCCCCCCCATCTCTTTAGGGGGTTGTCAAAGGCCAATTTGCATCATCGGGCCTAGGTAGTCCCGGGATTTAGGGGAAGTCACCGTAAGAAATAAATTCTCTATTAACTATGGGCAAGCACCTCCCTTAGTTTACGCTGCACTATGCTAGCTACTAGCCTGCCCTCTGCTTTACCCCTCACCGCTGCCATGACCTTTCCCATTATGAAGCCCATTGCCCTCTCGCCGCGCCTCTTAACCTCATCCAGGTTAGATTTAATTATCTCGTCTATGATTTTTTCGAGTTCGTCGGGAGAGAGAGTTTCAAGGCCTAGCTTCTTTATTGCAGCCTCCACGCTATAGTTGGGGTTCTCTGCTAAGAACCTTATTATGTCGTCGAAGGCCTCCTTGGCTATCCTGCCTTCAGCTATAAACTTCATTACCTCGCGTATCTTATTATCGCTTACCCTGTCGACAGGTACTCCTTCGCTTTGAAGCCCCTTCATTCTAACCACTATGGCGCTTGCTATGAAGCTGGGCTGCAGTTTATCGGGGAGTGTTCTTAGGAGATCCTCTATGAGAGGCAGGTATTCACTGTCTAGGACGGCCTCGGCTAAGTCCTTGCTAAGCTTATACTCAGCCACTAGCCTCTTTAACTTGACTTCGTAAGGCTCTGGGGCTAGCCTTTCTGCCTCTCTCAGCAGGGCTTCGTCTATGGGCATTGGGGGTATATCTGTTTCTGGATACATTCTAGCTTTGCCTGGCCTCGGCCTCATATACCTAGTGGTTCCGTCTTCGAGCGCCGCCCTGGTCTCCTCGGGCACCCCCTCAAGGGCCCTTGCAACCCTCTCCTTCACTACCTCAAGGGCTCTTGCAGCTCTCTTGGCCTCATCTATAACTATTACGAAGGCGTCGCTTTCTGGATCGCCGCCTAGGGCGTCGTAGACCTCATTAACTATCTTCTCGTCTAATCCGTAGCCTGGGAGCTCGTCGCTGTGAATTAGGCCTGTGACGCCGGCCCAGAATCTAGCGTAGTCTGCAAGCTCTGTGCCGAAGCGGTGGCCGGGCATGAGCTCGCGGCCTATTAGCCCCTTCATGCGTGGCAGTAGCATAGCTAGGGCGCGTGCGCCCCTGGAAAGCTTCCTCTTCGCAAGCTTACTCTCGCTGCGTGCTAGAACATCTGTAACGTCAAGGGGCTCCCTCGAGAGTATATCCTCCCTAGTTAAGCCGCGCCTCTTCATTTCGTCTCTTATTTCCAGTAGCCTGAGCTGCCTCATCACCTCATACTCTACTACCTTGGGTATTAGCTCTAGCTTCTGAACGCCCTTGATCTCTGTCTTAGCGCCTCCCTTAATGCTAACGTTGAGATCCTGTCTTATAGTGCCTATGCCCCTTTTAACCTTCCCAGTGAATCTCAGCAGTCTACCTATGGCTAGCGCGACTCTCTTAGCCTCCTCGGGAGTCTCGATTACAGGTGCTGTGGCTATCTCTATTAATGGTATGCCAAGCCTGTCCAGCCTATATATAACCTTCTTTCCCTCTTCCCCTATTTTCCTTGATGCATCTTCCTCGACAACTATAGTCTCTATGGGAATATTCTTTCCATCTACGGTTAGAGAGCCTCCAAGGGCTACTATCGCGGTCCTCTGGAAGCCACTAGTATTACTACCGTCAATAACTATCTTTCTCATTACATGTATTTCATCGACTATGGTGGAACCTAGTGCCTTTGCAATTGCTAAAGCTATAGCTAGCGCCTCTCTGTTAATAGGGTGAGGAGGCTCCTCATCAGCCTCCACTAGGCAACTATGATTAACTGGGGCCTGATACTCATAGTATCTGCCCCTCCTCCACTCGAAAAGCGCCGCGGGGTCTACATCCCCTAGCTCGCTCCTGGTAGGCCTAAGCCTCCTTATAAAGGTGTCATGCTCCTCATCAGACAACTCCGCGGGGCACTCACAGAATAACTTATGCCTAGTAGCCAGCTGCTGATGTATCTCAAGGCCAACCTTAAGCCCTACATCTCTATAGTTGAATTTCAAGGCTTACCACCCCCTATACTGAGCATGAGTGTAGAGGCGGAGGCTATGCCTACCACTAATTTCTCCAGCGAGATTAGTGAGCATTAGCCTCCTAACCTCCCTTAAGTCGCTTGCCCTCTTGAGAACCCATGATAGCTTAGCGTAGGCAGCCTCAAGCGTCATGTCCTCGAGCGGTATGGCACCCGCCTTTAACATGAGCCTGCCCGTACTATAAACGTTGAGGTTAACCCTACCGAAAATAGTTTGGCTGACAACAACGACAGGCACTCCCATGTCAGTTGCCCTTTCAATACTCTTTATGGCATCCGTGCTAATATGGCCGAAGCCCGTGCCCTCAAGCACTATTCCATGAACGCCTTTGTCAAGGGCTGCATCTATAAGCTCAGCTGTTATTCCCGGGAAATGCTTTACGACTACAACGCGGTCGTCAAAGCCGTTATCTACGCGTAGCTCCTCCTCGCCTCTCCTCCTGAGGGGCTTATCTAAAAGGACGATCTCACCTTTATATGGGTCAACCTTTGCAAGTGGCGGGGCATTTACACTCTGAAACGCGTCCCTTCTACTTGTATGGAGCTTTTTAACTCTAACTCCTCTGTGAGCTAGAGCATAACTATCGCCTGTCTCGCCATGCATAACTACTACAACTTCGGCGAAGGGAGCCTTAGAGGCGGCAAGCACAGCCGAGATTAGATTAAAGGCGGCATCGCTGCTAGGCCTATCACTACTCCGCTGCGCACCTGTAAGGGCTACAGGCACCGGTAGGCTCCTCAGTGCGAAGGCGAGAGCTGAAGCTGTGTAGGCCATCGTATCTGTTCCATGAGTGACAACTATACCATCATAACCTTCCTCTATCCGCCTAGCTATCTCCTCTACTAGCCTCTCCCACATCCAAGGCTTCATATCCTCGCTCAGTATAGAGAAGATCTGCTTTGCCTCAATACTAGCATAATTAAATAATTCGGGTATGTTTCTTGCAAGCTCTGCCGCATCAAGATAAGGCTTAACAGCGCCGGTCTCGTAGTCTACCCTGCTAGCTATAGTGCCTCCAGCACCAATAATGAAAACCTTCTCCTCAGGGGGCTGAGGCTCCTCTTCCGCGAGGCCTACAGGCTCCCCGGGAGCCCCTCTCTCAACCCTCCCAAGCTTCCTTATAATTGTTGACTCGTCAATCCTAATTCCAATATTATAGCCATTATCAAGTTTTAAAATGAGGAAGGGTTCCTCGCTAAGACTGTATCTAGTCATGACCACGCCCTTGAAACGGGATCCGTCGCCCCTAACAACTTCAACTACATCGCCGGGCTCTACGCCAGCCTCCCTAAGCATCTCAGCTACGATGCCAGTATAACCGTGGTAACTATCCATACCTTCCCGCCACCATCTCTAACAAACTTATCCATAAGATTTCTTAAAAAATTCATTCTTAGATACGGCTTTAAACATAAATTAAACTATATTAAGATCATTAATTTTTAATGTTGAGTCGTTTAAAATATTGTCATTTAACTGCGCTAGCTACTCTTTCCATCCTGGTCTGATACTTTAGCCTATTCTTTAGGCGTGGCGGGTAGTTCTTCTTGTTCTTCTTAGGCATTCTAGGCGTATCCTTCCTCACCTTGCCAGCCTTTGTCAGCGAGCCGTGTGTGCCCATAGCTACTACCCCTGCGACTTATTGATAGGTTTCTCTGCGTATTTAAGCCTCAAGGCGGAGAATCACGCGAGGAGAAAGGGTGTGAGGTGGACACTAAGTTGAGTGATGAGGAGAAGAAGAGGGTGTACCTCGCAGAGCTACCCATCGGTGCCTTTGCCCTAGACTTTGACGGGTCTCTGGTGGAGTACGAGCTTGCACCTAAAAGTATAGATGAGGCCGTTGCTGAGGCCCTCAAGGCTGAGGAGGGCGACCTTAGCGCCCCCACTCTGAGGCTCCTAGAGAAGCTCAGAGGCCGGTACGACACGATAGTGGTTGAATATGATGAGACCGCCCGGAGGATCTCTAAGCTAGGCTTTGACGTAGAGGTTGAGCCGGGCAATAATGTTGCGTTCAAGGCTAGGGAGGATATGGAGAAGCTCGCGTTAGAGGCCAAGATGTTTGACAGTCCGGAGGAGTTCGCTGGGTGGCTTCATAGCCTCGAGCTAGAGTACACGAGGAGGAAGCTTAGGACTGCGGCTCAGAAGAGGGACATGCTTGCCGCCCAAGCAATAAGGGCTATAGACGACATAGATAGGACTACTAACCTGTTCGTGGCCAGGCTCAGGGAGTGGTATAGCATTCACTTCCCCGAGCTGAACGACCTGATAAGGGAGCATGAGGACTACGTGAAGGTTGTAGCTGAACTCGGCCACAGGGATAACATGACGGTTGAGAACCTGGTGAAGCTGGGGTTTAGCGAGGACAAGGCTAGGAGGATAGCGGAGGCTGCCCGTAACAGTATAGGCGCCGACCTGAGCGACTTCGACATAGAGGCTATAAGGACGCTTGCCAGGATAACCAGTGACCTCTACAGGCTGAGGAGGCAGCTGACGACGTACATAGAGCAGGTTATGAAGGAGGTTGCGCCAAACATAACTGCTCTCGTGGGCCCGCTCCTCGGGGCAAGGCTCATAAGCCTGGCCGGCGGCCTTGAGAAGCTGGCCAGGATGCCTGCTAGCACGATCCAGGTTCTGGGCGCCGAGAAGGCCCTCTTCAGGGCGCTGAGAACCGGAGGGAAGCCGCCGAAGCACGGGGTGATATTCCAGTACCCGGACATCCATAGGAGCCCGAAGTGGCAGAGGGGCAAGATCGCTAGGGCTCTGGCCGCGAAGCTCGCGATAGCAGCCAAGGTAGACGCGTTCACGGGCCGCTACATAGGGGATCAGCTCAGAGAGGAGCTGAGGAAGAGGATACAGGAGATTAAGCGCATCTACGCGAAGCCGCCTAAGAGGAGGCAGCCCGAGAGGAGGCCGGCGCCGAGAAAGGGTAAGCCTGGCAGGAGGCCTCCTAAGAGGAGGGGTAGGCGCGGGAGGAGGTGAAGCCCCGTGGTCGATGTGGTTAACATATACGAGCACGACAAGTGGAAGGGCGTCTACATTGTTGAGCTAGAGGATGGGAGCCTCAGAATCGCTACGAAGAACCTAGTGCCGGGCCAGAGGGTCTACGGCGAGAGGATCTTCAAGTTCAACGGGGAAGAGTACAGGGAGTGGAACGCATACAGGAGCAAGCTGGCCGCCGCCCTACTCAAGGGCCTAATAGAGTTCCCAATAAGGGAGGGCGACAAGATACTCTACCTAGGCATAGCCAGCGGCACAACGGCTAGCCACATAAGCGACATAATAGGCCCAAAGGGCAGGATCTACGGCGTGGAGTTCGCACCCAGGGTTATGAGAGACCTCCTAAACATAGTGAGGGACAGGAGGAACATCTACCCGATACTAGGCGATGCCAGGTTCCCCGAGAAGTACAGGCACCTAGTAGAAGGCGTTAATGGACTCTACGCCGATGTGGCGCAGCCCGAGCAAGCCTCTATAGTGGCGAGGAACGCCAGGTTCTTCCTCAAGGACGGGGGCTACATGCTCCTAGCGATAAAGGCTAGAAGCATAGACGTGACCGTGGAGCCTAGCGAGGTCTATAAGCGTGAGGTGCAGACCCTCAAGGACGCGGGCTTCACTATAGTAGACGTTGTGCACCTAGACCCGTTCGATAGGGACCACGCAATGATATATGCCCGCTTCAAGAGGTCGTAAGCACCCCAAAGCCAGGCACCATGCATACAATGCTTTTCCCCCCAGCTAACCTTCCCAGAGCAGGCGCCCATTCCGGCAGGCTTCCCCCAGGAGTGTTTCCGGGGCGTTAGGGCGCCATGATGGGGGTCGAAGGCTATAATCCGCGTAGGCAGGCTAGGATAATTGAGAGGCGCTATCTGGAGTCGGCTAGGCGCCTCTCTACAATGATTCCTAAAGAGCAGCTATCTCTGCAGCAGCTAGCTGCTGGCGCCCGGAGGATTAGGCTGCTCAATGGGGATGTCCACGAGATAAGCGATGATGAGGCTTCACGGCTCCTAGAGGCTGTGCCCCCATACTTCTGGAGGCACATGCGCGTGCCCCTTATGCTTAAGTATGTGAAGAGCAGTGAGGGAGGGAGCCGGTATGAGGTGCAGGGCGACGTTTGGCAGAGGAGGCTAGTGGAGATAATGCTTACAGGCAGCTACAGCGTTTCAGGCCTCTCAGAGATAAGCGTCTCCGACTTCAAGAAAATAATTGCCAAGTATCCTAGCATGGTGTTCGTATCACTAGCGCTCTAAGGCGCCATAAACTATTTAACCCGTTGGCCCCCGCCATCACCGGGGCCCGGGGCGCCGAGCTTTGCTTAAGGACAAGTTTATAAGCGAAATACTTGCTCGCCGCGGCGAGCTCGTGGGCAAGAAGGTTAGGGTGTGCGGATGGGTCCACAGGGTCAGGGACCTAGGCAGGATAAAGTTCCTCGTTGTGAGGGATAGGACGGGCACTATACAGGCTGTCCTCAAGAAGGGGGAGACGCCCGATAAGGCGATGGCTGCCGCAGAGGACCTCAGGCTCGAGAGCGTAGTCTGCGTCGATGGTGTGCTCCGCGAGGCGCCAACCAAGGAGGGTGTAGAGGTCAAGGTGGAGTCTCTAAGAGTGTTGAACACGCCTGTAGAGCCGCTCCCCCTAGAGGTTGAGGGCAGCGAGAAGGCGCTGCTAGCCACGAGGCTCCGCTACCGCTGGATAGACCTTAGGAACCCGAGAGTAACCGCTATCTTCATTTTCAAGGCGTGGGTTGCCAAGGTCTTCAGGGACTACTATGAGAGTCAAGGGTTCATAGAAATATTCACCCCGAAGATAGTGGCGGCCGGCACGGAGAGCGGGGCCGAGGTCTTCCCAGTGCTATACTTCGACAAAACAGTCTACCTGGCTCAGAGCCCCCAGTTCTACAAGCAGTTCGCAGTAATAGGCGGCCTTGAGAGGGTGTTCGAGATAGGCCCAGTCTTCAGGGCTGAGCCTCACCACACGACGCGCCACCTGAACGAGTACCACAGCCTAGACATAGAGCTCGGCTTCATAGAGAGCCACGAGGACGTTATGAACTATGTGGAGGGCTTCATGGTGAGTCTAGCCAAGAGGATAGATGAGGAGCCGGCCAGGAGAGCACTAGAGACGTTCAACGCCGAGCCACCGAGAATACCCGCAAGCGGCATACCACGTATAAAGATAAGGGAGGCCTACGAGATCCTCAGGGAGGTCTACGGAAAGGAGATACCGGAGGGGGAGGATCTAGATAGCGAGGCCGAGAAGCTCATGGGCAAGTACGCGAGGGAGAACTACGACAGTGACTTCGTATTCATAGTAGAGTATCCCTGGAAGGTTAGGCCCTTCTACACCATGAGGAAGGACGAGGAGCCACAGTGGACAAGGAGCTTCGACCTGCTCTACAGGGGGCTAGAAGTCGTGACTGGGGGCCAGAGGGAGCACAGGTACAACAAGCTACTAGAGAACATCAAGGACAAGGGCCTCAACCCCGAAGACTTCGAGTTCTACCTGGACTTCTTCAAGCACGGAGCCCCGCCACACGGAGGCGCAGGCATGGGGCTAGAGAGGATAGTTATGCAGACCCTAGGCCTAGGAAACATAAGAGAGGCGAGGCTGCTGCCCAGGGACACAGAGAGAGTAACGCCCTAACCGTTGGCCGCGAGCAACAGCCCCCACCACCAACACTTTAACCCCCAACCGCTAGAGCAGTTTAACCCTTGGAAGGGGGCCGGGGTGGCCGAGCGGTCTAAGGCGGCGGGCTGCAGAACCCCGTCTGGGGGCCGCGGAGACCCGTTATCTCCCGGGTTCGAATCCCGGCCCCGGCTCCACGCGCAACAAACCCTGGGGGCCGCGGTCGTCTAGCCCGGCCCAGGATGCGGGCCTTTCGAGCCCGTGACCCGGGTTCAAATCCCGGCCGCGGCACCACCTTCCAAAACGCTTCCATGGGCCATGGAAAGGGAATTCTGGGGAAAATTTAAGGAGAACTAGGTGCTGCTAGCTAGTAGCTACGTCTCATACGGAACTTCCTGCCTCTCAGATCCACATTTCTACCTATTACTTGGTCCCTCCTATTAACGTCGACGACTTCAGCGTTTTATTCCCGTCACAGGTTTATCACGATACTCTGGGTCATCTTTGCTTCTCCATGATAACTATATTCTCATCTTCGTTACTTTATCAACCGAATTCTTTATATTAATGATTGGTTTATGAAGTGTCGCGGCGTTAGTGAAGTAATAATGTTTCCCTTTGCGCGGTCTTTTGGGAAGCCCTAAAGGGGTGTCTTGCATGCAGCTCTTCTAATAAACGCGCTTAGCT
This sequence comes from Acidilobaceae archaeon, assembly GCA_027046245.1. Lineage (GTDB taxonomy): Archaea > Thermoproteota > Thermoprotei_A > Sulfolobales > Acidilobaceae > Aeropyrum. The sequence continues at coordinate 21,293 of JALTZJ010000059.1, read as the reverse complement.
GGGCATAGTGTTACTTGAAAGTGGAAGGGTTGGTGGGCCCGCGGGGATTTGAACCCCGGACCTCCGCCGTGTGAGGGCGGCGTCCTAACCAGGCTAGACGACGGGCCCGGGAGTCCTAGACCCGGGAATAGGGGTTTGGAACAGTGGGCCTTTAAAATTTTACTGTCTATATGATTGTTTCGCAGTTCATCTGTGCGTCGTCGGGCGAAGCTTTTTTCCTGGACCTCTTCTGCTTGTTCTCGCGAGTCTCTAGCATAGTGTTTTGCTCTTGCTCACTCATGGCTCTCCACTCCGTGAATGTTTTAGGGCTCCTAGCTTCTACCCTACAAAGGTATTAGTGGCTAGATTCAATTAAAAATGTTTATATTGTTGCTATTTTAGCAGCTAGTGAGGCTTTCGACTGATCTTGCTAGGCGTTCAAGTCTTCTCCTCCCCTCTAGAAGCGCTTCATTCGCTTTTTCAACTAGGACTGCTAGCCCATCTATTGTGTATAGATCGCGCCGCCCAACTCTAAGCGGTGCATCTATCCTCGTGGGAGCAGCCACCTCAATAGTGTAGACTTGGCCGCCGCTTATGATGCCGCTATGCTTGAATCCGGTGTTCCTCGCGGTTTCTAGAAGGGAGAGAGCGCATTCAAGGCGAGGCGTCTGGAAATGTATAATGGGGCCGGATGCTTTGAGCCAGAGGTCCGGGAAGGGCCTTGCAAGAACCCTGAGTAGCTCTTCAAGGCTTAACGGGTCATGCGTCTTGTAGACTATCCTGCTACCGCCCCTCTCCCAGTGGAAGCGGCCCTCCACAACTGCTATCCTGCCTATACAGCTGCTTGTCGTCCACAGGTTCCCGCGGGCGTTAAGACTTCTCAGGAAAGCCTCCGCCCCGGGGTCTAGGTAGCCTATCACCCTCTCCTCGAAGAGCATCCTCTCTATATCGGGTTTAGCTCCTCCGGACCTCTGCATCCACAACCACCTGGACTAGCCTGGGCCCGACGCTCCTCACCCGCCGGGCGTCAGCCCTAGCTAGGCTCCAGCCCTCCCGCTCAACGCGCTCCCTCACGGCCTCAATGGCCCCGGCCAGAGGGTCAGAGCCCCTCTCAACCCTGACATGAAGGTATACATGGAGGACTCCGCGGCGGCTCCTAAGCGCTAGCAGCGCGTAAGGTATATAGTCTAGTGCTAGGGCTGGGAGTGGCATTAGAACCCTGTCCGATGAGGCTGCGAGCCTTTCTTCTACAACCCTTGCCGCGTCGCCTAGGTAAGCCTTAACAACGTGATCCACATTGTTTAGCTTGGCATTCTCTATTATTAATTCGTAGGCGTAGCGGTTAACGTCTATGCTGTGGACCACGCTCGGCCTGGACTTACACGCTATAATTATTGAGAAGAGGCCGGCGCCAGCGAACATGTTGAGCACCGCCTCGCCAGGAGCTACGAGACTTGCGACGCGGAGGTGCTCATAGTTTAGCCTGGGCGTCACGAAAACCCTTGCAATGTCAACCTTGAACCTGCAGCCATGCTCCTTATATAAAGTGACGGTTCTCTCCTCGCCCGCTAGGTGGATGAGGAGGCTCCTAACCCTGTACTCCCCCTCAACCGAGCCGGCAGCTAGCCAAACACTCCTCACGGAGGGAACCTCCTCTAGGAGCCTCTCGGCAATCCTCCTCAACTCGTCAACGCTTACCTCGCCGTGGAGGGGCATCTTTATGACGGCGAGGTCCCCTATAATGTCGAGCCTGCTCCACACATGCCTAGCCTTCTCCTCTCCCAGCACCTCCTCAGCTATCCTCTTGACGAGCCTCCCGCGCGTCAACGCGGGGCCCAGTGAATTTTAAGCCCCCACGGACGGGAAGGGATTAATCCCGCGGGGTACCGGGGGCCTTGAAGGAGGGCGACTTAGAGGGGTTTGATCTGCTGGAGAAAGCAAGGATGCTGCCGGAGCCCCACAGGACGGTCCTCAACTACTTCATAGAGAACATATCTGTGGGTACGCTTAGAAGCGTTAAGGAGTTGAAGGCCATGGGTGTGGAGAACCCCGAGAGGGTTATAGAGGCGCTCGTGGAGCATGGGCTTCTGGAGGAGGGACTTGACTGCTACAACCTTGCTAGGCCCCTGAGAGAGCTACTCTTCTCTAGAGGCAAGATCAGGATTTAAGTAAGGCCTGGGGGGCGGGGGCTCGGCCTGAGTCTAGGATAGCGGGACGTCCTTGTAGAGCGGGAACCCCTTGTACTCCCAGTGGAGCCTGAGCAGCTCGGGCGCCCCCCTCTGAACCTGGATCTTGAATGCAGCCTCGCCATCATTCATTTCTATGGTTGACTGGGCCAGTATCATGGCGCCTCTCCTCGCCTCAAGCTGCACCCTTCCCAGCCCGCTTCCCAGCCTGTTCCTCACGACACCTCTGATTACCCTGGCTCCCTCTCTGGATTCAACGCCTAGTATCTTAACCTCGACCTCGTATCCCTCCACCGAATTGTCTACGGCTGCGACGTCGGAGGCCACCAGCTTCCTAGGGTATATTGGGGTCCCTGGGTCCGGGTATACCAGTGCTACTGGTACCTCGGAGCCCTTGAAGGGCACCTCAACCTCTAGCACCCTCACACCAGGCCCCTGGGCCTCCACGGGGCTACTGCCGCCTGCCGCTAGCCTGAGGCTGGAGGAGGCGCCGGGTATGAAGGCCATTGCGTAGACTCTCCTCAGGCTGCCGGAGGAGCCCTGGCCCAGCCTGGCGTAGAGCATCTCCCTCTCGCCGGGCTCCATTATCCTGGCGCCGCTGAAGTATGCAGCGGAGGTTCTGGCACCGTCAACTTTAAACCTTGCTATGAGGGCTACATCAACGACCGTCAAGGGGTGGGCTCCATCGTAGCTAACCAATAAGCTGTGGATGCTCCTCTCCGAGAGCTTCCTGGCTAGGAGCGGCTTCACATCGTAAATAACCTTGTGATAGTAGCCCTCCTCGAGCTCCACACTGACCTGGGGCTTCAGCTCCCTGCTGATAGTGCTCTTGTCCAGGGAGAGCCTCCACCTAACGGGGGGCCTCAGCGTGGACGGCGTCACCACCCCGATGCTCATGTATGCGTCAAGGGTTTCAGCGCCCTCGGGCCTCGGGAGCTCAAGCTTCATGCCACCCTTCTTTAGCCCGCCTACCTGGCCAAGATGTATGTTGGCTGAAGCGAAGCTAACCGAGGTTAGGCCCTCCCCCTGGAGCCTGTCAATCTCCGCTATGACACCGGAGATCCCAGGCATCAGGCGCTTCACCCTTCCCGGAGCCTACCCGTCCACTGGATCACTAGTACCACCAGGTGTTAAGATACATGTGCTCCGTAACCATGAAGGCGTCATTGTTAACCGCTAGGCAGACGGGGGCCAGGGAGCAGCCGCCGTTGCAGCCCTTTATAGCCGAGCACTTCGCCCTGCAGCCAGCCCTGCACACAGGCTTCTCCCTAGTGCAGCACCTCCTACCGAAGAGCCAGAGGAAGTCATCCATTATGAAGGGGTCTATGCCGCCTTCGGAGGCGGCTATCCTGTAAGCCTCCCTCACTGCAAGCCTTAGCATAATGTCCTCCCAGGGGGTGAAGTGGCGCTTCAACCTGACAGCCTCCATGAGGTCGCTGCTGAGCTTAACCATGCCGAGGCGAAGGGCAATCCTAACCAAGTGGTTGTCCACAGGCACCTCCTTGTTCTCGGGATCAAGGAACCTGACGACCCCCCTCCTCTCAAGGAACTTAGCAAGCAGGAACGCCTTCTTCTCCACAGGGTCCTGGTAAGCCTTGAAGACCTTCAGCCTGTCTATGAAGCCGTCAGCCACCCCCCGCCTCAGCATGTGGCCTGACTCCTCTATCAAGGCGTAAGCGCTTCCACCGTAGAGCCTTAGTAGCTTTAGGCCCAGATCCCTAAGTAGCGAGGCCCTCACACCAGGATCCGGGGGCGACGCTTGCCCCGGAACAGAGAGCCACTCCCTCACATCGCTCTCATTCGCCTTGGAAAGTCGTTCGGCCGTGAAGAACTCTGGGTCCTCCCTGAGCCTCCGAGCCCCGAGGTAGTAGAGCAGGTCGGCGCCCTCATACACCTCATCACCTATAACGGCCCTGTAGGGCCTCCCTGGCCTGCTCAGCCTATGATCCATGGCTACCATTACAAGGAAATACATAGCTACAGTCTCTCTGTCCGCGTCGGCGGGCGGGTAATAACGCTCGTCGGTAAATGCATCGGGCTCTACTGCGGTTGAAAGCCTTGCTATGACCCTGCCAGCTGCCCTGCTCCTCTCAATGTCTACCTCAACCCCCCTCACGCCCCCACCCCCTACACCATTATTATCTTTTTCTCGCCCATCTCATTCATCACGTAGATCTGGCGTCTACCCATGGTGAAGAGGGCTATCTTGTCGGGCGCCACGACGGCGTAGTCGTAGAGGCTGCCGGGGGGCGGGTATATAGTTAGGTAGCTGCCAGCCGGCTCCAGAGGGGTATAGCTTACCCCGAATGCCCCTAGGGACAGGTCTACCTGGCTCCTGAATACTGTGCCTCTAGCCTCCCTCAACCCCTTAATCGGGAACGCCAAGTCTATGTACACAGTCTTCTTGGTGCCACGCTGATCCTGCATGTGTTCCCTCAGTCCCTCGTAGACGCCCCTAACGCTGACCTCCCTCAAGCCAAAGGTCACCCTGAGATTCTCACCCTCAACAGTTAAGCCCTCGCTGCTGGAAGACACAGCTACGTAGCCGCAGTCTCTCCACTTGAAGCTATAGACCCTAGCCATCACTCCCCCTCAGCATAACACTAGCCAATACGCGAAACTATTATTCAAGGGGTGGCGCACGATGCCCCAGCCCGGCGAGTGGGTAGTGATGGTGAGGTACGGTGAAATAGCGGTTAAGGGTGCCAGAGCCAGGGTCAGGATGGAGAAGCTACTGGTAAACGCTTTGAGGGAGAGCCTTGAGAGGGCCGAGGAGCCCGGGGCTCGGATAACTGTTAGCCAGGGCAGGGTCATAATTGAGGGTGTAACCAACCTTGAGGAGGCGGCGAGGGCCGCGGCGAGGGTTTTCGGTGTAAAGAGCGTGAGCCCCGCCTACAGGATAGAGTTCACAGGCCTCGATGACCTCGTGGAGAGGGCTGCCGAGTTCTTCGAGTTCAGGGTTAAGGGCAGAGTCTTCAGGGTTAGGGCTAGAAGAAGTGGTGTCGAGGGTTTCACAAGCAAGGACTTGGAGAGAGAGCTTGGAGCTGAGCTGCTGAAGAGGGGCGCGGCTGGTGTTGACCTGGAGGAGCCAGAGTATACTGCCTACGTTGAGGTGCGCGGCAGGTCCGCATATCTCTACGACACAGTAATCCCGGGTCCCGGAGGCCTCCCCCTGGGTAGTGAGGAGCCCGTGCTAGTCCTCTTCAGCGGGGGCTTCGACTCGGGCGTCGCCGCTTGGAGGGTGATGAGGCGTGGCAGCCCAGCCCACCTAGTATTCTACGACTACGGAGTGCCTGAGGCCCTTGAGGTAGCGCTGGAAGCCGCCAAGACTCTCGCAGACAACTGGGCCTACGGCCATGACATGAAGCTCTACGTAGTCAATTTTAGGCCAGCAGTGCTGGTTGCCAGCGGCCTAGTGGCACCTAGCTATAGGACCCTGGTGCTGAGGAGGCTCATGATGGAGCACGCCGTAGCCCTCGCTAAGAGGATAGGGGCGGAAGCGCTTGTGACGGGCGAGAGTATAGGCCAGGTGGCGAGCCAGACTATAAGGAATATGATGCTCATAAGTGGGGGTCTAGAGCTCCCGGTAATAAGGCCCCTGGCAGGCCACGACAAGGACGAGATAGTGGAAGAGAGCAGGAAGATAGGCCTATACGATATTAGCAAGAGGCAGGTAGAGGTCTGCGGCGTTGACTCGCCGCCTACGCCCCGCGGAGACCCCCCTGCCTTCAGGAGCGAGTACGAGAAGGTGAATGACGTATTCCTCCCCGACCCTGTGGAGATCAAGCTCAAGCATATGAGCATCGAGGAGATCAAGGCGAAGGTGGGGGTGAAGAGGTAGAAGGGACCGACCGGTCCTCCCCCGGGAGGCCGGGATGGTGAGGCCCTCGATCACTGACCCTGCAGCAGCCTCAGCGCTAGGCTGCGGGCCTTGTCTAGGTGCGTATCAGTTATGTATAGGTGCTCGCCCCTGTCAACTATAACCTCGTCTCCGACAATGAGGCTCTCCACTGTCAGCCCTAGGGAGTAGATGGTGTCCAGGTCGAGATCGCTCCTGTCTAGTAGCATGCCTGGGGGCCTTGAAGCGTTGAACACTGCAATCTCAGCTATCACTCCCTCCCTTAGACCGTAGCCAGCCTCGCCGTAGAGACGTCTAAGCTCCTCCGAGGCCTCCCAAGGCCTCCTTAGAAGGGAGGGCCTGTAAACCGGGGGGCTCTCTAGGAAGCCCGGTAGCCTTGAGTCGCAGGGCTGCCTGAGCAGAGCGGCTAGCGCCGCGGGCTTCTCAAGCCTGTAATCCTCGCTGCACGGCACTACGAGGCCGTAGCGGCCCCCCACGGCCTCTGCTAGCCTCAAGGGCAGGCTGGGCTCGGCGAACTCCACTAGTATAGTTGTTGCCCCGTGGAGGTGAAGCTCGTACACGGCGGGTAGGGCCGAGTAGAGTGCGGCCTCACCGCCGAGGGCCTTGTAGAGCCTAAGCCTCTCTGCAGTGCCGGGCTTGAGGAGCCTAATCGGGTAAGCAGCGGCGTCGGCGGCGACTGCAAGTCCCGGGGCCACGATCCTCCCCTCACCGCCGAGAACTAGTGTCGCCCTGGTGTACTCCTCCGGGGGTAGCCCCGCGCCGACGCTCTTCACGATGCCGTTGTTCACGTATACGTAGCCGTCTCTAACGGCCTCAGAGCCCGTTAGTATGAGGCTACCCTGTATGAGCACGTCTATCAAGGCGTGTCGCCCCGGCGTAAGTGCTATCCGAATTATCCGAGGCGCCCGGGGGAGGGCTATTAGCTGGCAACTCTCCTAGCCGCCCGTGGGAAGCGCGAGTCTATACGGCTCCGAGAGGGCCCTACTACTACTCTGGAGGGTGCCCTGGTAATATGGCGAGCCAGGATAATGCAATCTACGTCATAGACCTTGATAGCATACTTGACGGTTCGGCTTCAAGGCTTCTAGAGTCAGGGGAGCTAAGAGGCCAGGTAGCGATCCATAGAGCTATAGTGGATTACTTCTACTACGAGGCTAGACGTGGCAGGAGCGCCGGCATGGCTGGCCTCGAGGAGCTAGAGAAGATAATGAGTACACCCTGGGAGGGCGTTGAGGTCACTATAGTCGAGGATGAGCCGGGCTTCAAGCCTCTCAGCTACGAGGACGTGAAGGCCATAATTAGGAGGTATACGCTAAGAATTAATGGGATCTTAGTGACGAGTGACAGGGTTCAAGCCACTGCAGCCCGCGCCTTGGGAGTCTCTGTTAGGTACACCGGGAAAACCCAGGCGCCAGGCAGGCTAAGGATAGACGACTTCTTTGACGGCAAGACGATGAGCGTGCACCTAAAGGAGGACACGCCGCCGCTGGCCAAGGTGGGGAAGCCGGGCTCCTGGGCCTTTGTCAGGCTGAGAGACGAGCCAATGACCAGGCAGGAAGTGGAGGAGATAGCCAGGGAGATAATTGAGGCGGCTACCAGCGACGAGAAGAGCTTCATAGAGATAGATAGGGCCGGCAGCACCATAGTGCAGCTCAGGAACTACAGGATAGTGATAACGAGGCCTCCTCTCAGCGAGGGCTGGGAGATAACCATAGTGAGGCCTGTCGTCAAGCTAAGGCTAGAGGACTACGATCTACCGGAGAAGCTCTTCAGGAGGCTCCTGGAGAGGGCTGAAGGCATCCTAATAGCGGGGGCTCCGGGGATGGGCAAGACTACGTTCGCACAGGCACTGGCAGAGTTCTACGCTAGGCAAGGGAAGGTAGTCAAGACCATAGAGTCGCCGAGGGACATGAGGCTACCACCCGAGATAACACAGTATTCGAAGAACTACGCTGAGCTGGGGGAGCTCCACGATATACTATTACTCTCTAGGCCGGACTACACGGTCTACGATGAGCTAAGGAGCGACGAGGACTTCCAGCTATACATAGATCTCAGGCTTGCCGGCATCGGCATGATAGGCGTTATACATGCAACAACGCCGATAGACGCTATTCAAAGGTTTATCAGGAGGGTAGAGCTAGGCATGATACCCAACATAATAGACACTGTAATCTTTATAGATCAGGGCCGTGTAACCAAAGTGTACGAGCTAAGCATAACGGTAAAGCTGCCCACGGGGCTAAAGGAGGCAGAGCTCTCAAGGCCAGTCGTCGAGGTTAGGGATTTCCTAACAGGCGAGCTAGAATACGAGATCTACACCTTCGGAGAACAGACAATGGTTGTCCCGGTTAGGAGCGTGGCAGGCTCGGAAGAGGCAGCAGTTATAGCTAAGGCTGTGAAGAAGCTCCTGCCCGACGCAGCAGTCGAAGTCCAAGATAGAACACTTATAGTTAGAATACCAAGGTATAGTCCTAGAGTCACGGCTAGGAGGATAAAGAAGGTTAAGAAGCTTGCAGAGAAGCAAGGATACGAGGTTAGATTCATACCAGAATAGATATTTGGCTATCGTCATTCCGCTAATCTCCTGCGAAATAACATGGTAAGTCTCCCTTTCACGCAGCAAAACGTTACGTACTGCCTCCCCTAAGGGCTTCAAAGCTAGCCCTTCTAAGGGCATCTTCAAGCCTCTTCATTGTAACATCTTCGCTAAGCTTTCCTACGGCTATGTTCTCGTGGCCCCCAATATCGTCAATTATCCCCCATTTAAGTAGAAGCTTCATTATCTTTGCAGCTTCCCCCCTACCGCTCCTTATAATGAGGAGCCTTGCCCTATCATCTCTTCGAATTAAAACTGCAACGGGACTCTTTAGTATCTTGAATATTGCGCTAGCCAAGGCGCTACTTCCAGGTTTGTTCCACTTGCCGCGGGCATCAACAAATTTAATAAAGCCTAGCTGCCTCGCTTGCATAGCTAGATCCATGGCTACCCTTTCTATTTCCTTGTCGGCCTCCTCACCCCTGCTTATAGCTAGCTCGAATAAACTCTTGCCTTCAAGCTTAATCACATCATCATCAATAGGAGTTACATTGCTGAGCCACACAACGAACTTTAGCCATGTATCTTCATTCTTGTTCTTATTAAGCATTTTCGATATTGATGCAGCCATCTCTATTATCCTCTGGGGCACGGAGGGCTGAAGGTCTCTAAGCATCCTACGCCTTCCCGGAGATTCAAGATAGTAGATGGCTTCAGCGAAGTTCCTAAGCCTAGGCATTAAGTTAATGCCTAGTTGTTTCAGAGTGTTCATAACTATTATGCTAGTGGGCGTTCTGCCAACGAAGCCCTTAACTCCAAACTCCTTCTCGAGTAAACTGAGATTAGCAATAGTGGCTTCGTGATGGTCAAAGTATAGTATGCTTGCTCTAGGACACTTGGATCTATATAGTTTAAGGGCTTCTCTAACGTTATCCGTGAATGGAATGTCGAGTATGACTAGGTACTCGCCGCACTCGAATCTTTCAACTCTCTCTAGGATGCTACGGGGCCCTGAGGGGAGAGCCTGAACTTTAACGTTGCGGGCTCTTAAAGGGAACTTGCCTAGATGAACCTGCGCATAGTAAATTTGGGCTGCGCTGACGACGCCGTCGGCGTCCCAGTCAGCAGTTACCACTACTACAGGCCTGCGGTTGCCGGTAATGCCCACCTTCACGGTCTCCACCTCGGAGGCACTTCTTTACTATTAAAGCGTTATCCCTGGGGCTACACTCGCTCCTTTCAGAAATCCTGCAGCCGCCAGCGGTGTTAAATAAGGTTTTCCTTGGTACCTTTAACGAGTGGCCCCAGACTTGTCCCGGGCTGCCCTTCTGCCCTCACTAGCGCTGTCCCTCCAATAGAGCCTAGTAGACACGTACTCCTCCTCTGCTCTTATTATTTCCTCGTAGAAGCCTTGCTCGCCTCTTTCAAAGAGGGCTGAAAGCACCCGCTTAGCCCTTGCCGGGCCTACGCCTGTCGCGCTCAAGGCCTCTACAGCCTTCCTACCCAGGCCCTGGGACGCCATGGTAAGGTAGAGGAGGCTCCTATCCATTACCTCCTTAACAGCCTTTCTGGCCTCGCTCGAAAGCTTCTTCTTGCCAGCGCTATTCCTGTAGTATTCAAGTAGCTTGTAACCATACTCTGTTGCTGGTAGTGGCGCGAGGCTTAGGGCTCCGCACTTTGGACATCTAGTTGCACTACCTATATCACCTACTCTGGCTTCAAAGTGGGCGCTGCATCTAGTGCAGAGCATTATAACCCTGCGCTGCGCGAGATTCTTTTTCTTAAACTGGATTAGTATGTCAAGCGCTATCTGCTTGAGGTCTAAGCTGACATCCCTTTTTATGTATGGGTTCCCGTAGACCTCAGTGGCTAGGGGGGTCTCATTTTTCAGTTCCACGACTCTTACATCCTCTAGGGAGTCAAGATACCTGTTTAGGGCTTGCAGATCTAGCTTATCGTGAACGAGTTCACGCACTGTCTCCTCGTCTATAGGGCTCTCTCTCATGGCGTCAGCAAGCTTCTTAACAACGTCGAGGGCCACACTCTTATCGGCATCGATTACGCCCATCCTCTTGGCTACGTGGTAAAAGCGTATAAGGTATGCTTTAGACTTCCTGACGGCATCATATATTAATCCAGCCCTCTCAGGCGGCAATAAATTCTTGGCTGTCATTAGCGCTTCGGCTACTAGACTGCCTATTCTGGCCGAGGTAGATGTTTTAAATACGATAGCGTATGGTATGTAGGAGAACTCTATGGCAGCCCTGCCCTCAAGGAGCTTTGATATTAGTGTTGCTAGCGCGAAGTTGCCCTTACTCCCCAAGCATGAGTAGAGGATAGCTGCTCCCGGGTAGCTCTCCACAATGGCGATCCTCTCGCTCAGGTAAAGGTCTTCTCCCCACGCCTCAGCGGTCCTCTTTGCGGTATCTATAATCTTCTCAACCATGGAGTCGGGCAGCTTCCTCGCCTGGAGAACCCTCCTGGCGGCCTCCACATCCACCATGGCAAGGCCTATGAGGCCGCACACCTCTCTAGCGACCCTCCAGTCTACCGGTATCATTTCTCCCTCCCATACGGGCACAAACCCTGCTATTTCGGCGACGGGCGACAAGGTTACTCTGCCGCCGTCAATGTCAACCTCCAAGAGCTTCCAGGCTTTGCCCGCCAGGATTATAATGGGCTGGTCCTTGGGCTTCACTGCCTTCAGCAGTTTGAGTTGAATGAAGCGCTCGCTTAGCTCGCCTACTGTTCGGCCAGATACTATGTCTACCGCTTTGAGGCTCCTCTCCTCCGGTATCATTGACACCTTGAAGAAGTAGGATCGCGTCCTCCTAGAAGGCCTAAGGCTCCCGTCATCCCCCAACATAATAACCTTGACGTTGTCTAGGACGCTGGCTACTCTGACGGCGTCATCCCTTGAGAGGCTACTGTAGGGGCCAGCCCCTGATGCTAGCTTGACTACATCGTCTACGCTTGACGCTGTACCGTCTATAACGGAGCCGGCCATGAAATGGGCTAGAGCGTCAAGGCTGTTTCTGGGAGCCTTTATGTCCTCTAGGTGGCCCCTTTCGGCCCTGAACGCTATTACGCCGCTCTCAAGAGCTTCGAAGACGTTGTCAGGCGTTACTATGACTGCTCTGCTAACCTCGTAGAGCCTATGACCAGCTCTACCAGCCCTCTGAGCCATCGCTATAACCTGGCGTGGGCTCAGGAACTGGACTACTAGGCTCACCCTTCCTATGTCTATGCCGAGTTCTAGGCTACTCGTAGCCACAAGCGCCTTGATGCGTCCCTCCCTGAAATCCCTCTCAGCCTTTTCCCTCACATGCCGTGAGAGGCTGCCATGATGCGCTGGTACCTCGGTTCCTAGCAGCTTGGAGAGATGTGAAGCTAGCAGCTCTGCAGTGTATCTAGTGTTTACGAAAACGAGTACGCTACCCCTCTCCTCCCTAATGATCTCTGCTACCCTACTCACAGCTTTATTCCAGAACTCTAGGTCGAGAGCGTCGCCTGCCTCAACGATATCTACTTTGATATTGTAGCGTTTAGGTGTTGGATCCTGGACTATCTCAACTCTACGGCCATACGCTAGTACTAGCTTAGCCTCTTCTATGCTGTGCTTTGAGAGAGTAGCCGAGAGGCCTATCCTCTGAACCCTGAACCTGCTAATCCTAGAGAGTTTTTCAAGGTTTAGCGAAAGTTCAACCCCGCGCTTACTATCTACAAGCTCGTGGACCTCATCTACTATCACCCACCTCACGCTGCCCCAGATCCTGTTACCGTAGATGACTAAGAGAAGCCCCAGGCTCTCAGGAGTAGTTATAACTATATCTGGCGTCCTCGCCGAGAACTCCTTCCTAAGCCTCTGAGGCGTATCTCCGTGCCTCACCATGACGCTGTAGCCGACGGCCTCAGCTAACGCTCTAATCCTAACCTCAAGATCCCTATTAAGGGCCCGTAGGGGGGTTACATAGACTGAGTGCACCCCCTCTCCAGGCTTCACCCCCTTCTCAAGCATCATGCTTAGCACAGGGAAAAGCGCGGCCTCGGTCTTGCCGCTCCCCGTAGGGGCTACTATGAGTGTATGCTCACCTCTAAGGATTACCGGTATAGCCTTCTCCTGCACCGGTAATAGCTCTCTATAGCCGAGCCCTCTCAGAGCCTCCCTTAGCCTGCTGTGGAGCAGCTCCGCAGCCCCATGCAAGTCATTGCCGCTCCGCATTGACTCCTTAGCTGACGACATTAGACTAGACCTCGCATCCACGATCCCGCCTAATATAGGCGTAGGTGGATCCGAGGCCCCCTTTCTAGGTATTACAATGCTCGGCAAGATTAAAGGTAGGGGGGTTTCCGGGGGGCATTAATGAGGGCCTCTGCAATATCCCCGGTGCCTTTGAGGTTTAGGATTGAGTGTGGCCCTTTAAATTGGAGATTGAGAGGTCTACTCGCAGCTTTAGTTGCCATAGCTGCCGCGGCAGCCCCCTACAAGTATAGCGTTGTGCCTTCAGCGCTATCCGGGCTAGGATTTCCTGTCGATCTAGTCGTAGTATCTGCGGCGGGGGTGGTAAGCCTCTTCTCAGGCCCGCTCGCGGGGGTAGCCTACGCTGTCTCCCGCGAAGCCTCGCCATTAACCTATTTGGCAGCCATAGCTGCCGCACTCATACTAGCTAGGAGAGAGCCCCTGACCCCCCGCCTAGTCTCCCTTCTGCAATCCGATTCGCTACCACGGCCCACGGGCCTAGCTGCTGCAGCTCTAGCAGCGGCCATAACTGGCGCTCCTGCACTACCCAGCGGTGCAGCTGCACTCTACGCTGGCGCAGCGGCCGCTCTGGCTCCAACGATGCTTGAATCTGTTATACTTGGATTTCTAGGAGCCCTTCACCCAGCCATTGCTGCCGGGCTGGGTGCCTATGTAGCAGCGGCTCCTGAGTGCTACCGCTGCGAGGGCCTTAAGCTCAAGGGGGTAAAGCTCGTAGGGGTATACAGAAGCGGTAGAGGCTTCTCCTGCGCCTCCGGTGACGCCTCTCTCTCCGCAGCCCACAGGCCACTTCTCATAGTTATCGGAGGCCATGGAGTAGAGTTAGCGAGGCGCCTGGCCTCAGCTCTAGGCGCCGAGCTAGTAATAGCTGTAGGCAAGGAGGATTATGAGGAAGCATTGAGGAGGGCAAGCGAGACCAGGTCAACCTTGATACTAGCTACAACTCACCTCCCAGACGCCGTGCTGCCCCCGGCACCTGCAAGGGACACAGCCGTCATCATAGCTGGCGTCAGAGACCCTGTGTACCTAGAGAGGATTGCAAGGGCTCTCAGGCTGGACAGGAGGCTCATAGAGATATTCGCTTCAAGGCCTGGACTGGCCATAGCTTACCCCGGCTGCCACGAGGAGATATTGTTACTAGAGTGGGGACGGACCGATTAAAGCCTCTGGGTTCCACACCGCCACAGTTAGGGGCTTTCCTAATGAGTGAGGAAGAGGTACAGCCCGAGGAGGAAGCTGAGGAGAGAGTTGGAGCCGAACTAGTCGAGGGTAAAGAGGAAGAGGTGGAGGGTTTAGAGGCGCCCTCAGCCGCCGAGGCTGTTGAGGAGGAAGAGGAGATAGGAATTGAATACGATATCTCTGATCCCGCCCTTCTAGATGTAATGCTTAATGTGACCGATTTATTAGAGAAGGTAGCTAAGGGAGTTATATCCATAAGTGAGGCTAAGGCCGAGTACAACCTTATAGTGCAGAGGCTAAGCGACGCTGCTAAAAAGAAGATTAAGAAGAAGGCTTCAGCTAAGAAAAAGAGCGGTGGGTCTAAACGTAGGAAGAAGAAGAGCAGCGGAAGGCAGGAGGAGGGCCAGTAGGCTCTCGCCGCGGCATGATCTAACATTGAAAGCTTAGGGCAGCGCACGCGTCCCTACGCGAACTCTATCCTCTTTACTTTCACCTTGTATCCTAACTCCTCAAGAGCCTTTACTATTACATCTTCTTCAACGCGCCTATCAAACACTATCCCGATTACCCTTTTTTCACTCTCTTTAGCGAGCTTTACCTTGTCAACGATAACTCGGCCAAGTATCATGTCATTCATAGATTTGCTAGGTACTATGTAGTCTTTGAACTTCTTCCTTGCCATCTCGTAGAAGGCGTCAAAGTTCCTAATAATCCTAAACGCCTCGTTTACATCCTGACTCTCAAAGCCCAGGATCTCAGTTACCTTCCTCAAAAGCTTCTCTGCCTCTCCAAGCTCTAGCTCTACAGTCTTATACCTGCCCATATCCACCTCGATCGTTACCTCTTTGCTCAAGGGGTTCACCCCGTTAAAGCGTAGAGTTAGTGCTTCACCCCTTAAAATAAGCGCTTTGAGGAGTTGAATTAATCCTGGGGGCCGTCAGGGTACCCAGGAGGTGGTGGCTAGACTTGTTTAAGCTCGTGTACAGTGCTAGTACTAAGTTCAAGTACATAGCGCAGACCATGGCTAAGATAAACGATGAGGGAATCATAGAAATAGGGCTAGCCGGGGTTAAGGCCTGGATTATGAGTCCTGATAAGACTAGCCTTAGCATACTAGAAATGCCCTCGATTAGCTTCGACGAGTATAATGTCGAAGAGGAGACGAGACTGCTAATAAGAACTGATGAGCTGCATAAAATAGTTAAGAGGGCCACGCGCAACGACGACCTTGTATTCCAGTATAGCGCGGAGGAGCAAGCTATAGTAGTCGAGCTCAGGGATAGGAAAACAGGGTTTAGCAGGAGGTTCCTGCTACCGATAATATCTACCCAGCCCCCGGAGATGAAGGAGATAAAACTTGAGCCAACGGTTAGAATGGCGATGCTAAGCGATGATCTAAAGGTGCTCATACAGGACGTTAAAGTTGTTGCCGATATACTGACGCTAGAGGCGAGGGAGGGCGAGGTAATTGCTAGAGCTAGCGAAGCAGAGAAGAGCTATGAGTGGGTTATGAGGCCGGGGGATGCACTCCTAGATCTGGAGGTCGACGAGCCAGCTACCTCTAGCTACTCTAGGCAGGCACTAGAGGTAGCTACCAAACCTGTCGGTGCAGCCGATACAGTAAAAGTATCGTTCTCTACGGATTACCCGATTAAGCTAGAGTTCACGTTTCCCAACGGAGAAAGGATGGACCTCTACGTTGCCCCAAGCATTGAATAAGGGGATAGCCCTTACCTGGATTTACCTCTCCTAGCCTTCCCCCTAGCAGTGCTCCTGCTCCTCAGGGATTCTAGGAGGCGCTCATTAACTTCTAACTGCCTAGTGAGTGCCCGCCTAGCTTTCCCCGGAGGGCCTCCGCAGAGGCCTAGGCCTCTCAGTGCTTCAGCGCAGTATGCGCAGAGAGGCCCCCACCGCCACAAGCTGCACTCCTCTATAGCAGGGCTGCGGCCGCAGAGAGAGCAGCGGAGCCACGAAAGCACCCCGCGGGGCATCTAGACCACCCACACGCTGGGAGGACTCGCGTGCAGAGAGCTTAAGTGGGGTTAGCTTGAGGTGGGACCCCTTCATCCCTCACCGCGGCCTACCCCACGGGCCCTCCCAGCTGTGGCCCGCCGCGGATGCCGCGGGGCTCATCGGATAGCGGGGTCCACACTCTAATTTTAGCCTGGGCCGGATTTTAGGGTTTCAGGCTACTCAGTAGCTTCTTGAGTCGTACAGCGTCATCATAGGCGTGAACATTGTTGAACATTATATATGATTCCTTGAAGCCCCCGCTAACTATTATGTTCGAGAGCCTCATGAGATCTTCATCTGAATATTTATATTTGTAGTTGACCTCGCCTCCTCCTAAGCCGTGAAGTCTCGCGTATAACACTTCCTGGTCCCTAGGGGGTAGTCTGCCCCTGAGAACGTCGCCCGCCACTAGAAGGCCTGCTCTCCTAGCGGTATCGTATAGTTCCTCGCGGAGATCCCACCATGTGCCACGGGGCTCCCATGAGATGAGGAACCCGTTCCTCGGAACCTCCTTGAAGAACTTCACGATTCTATCCGCGTTCTCGGGGCTGTATCCGAAGCTAGGCGGAGTCTGGACCACTATCACTCTAGCCTTAAGGGTTCTCGCGGCCTCTAGTGTCACGTTCCAGGCCCACAGGGTTCTCTCATTGAGCTTGAAGCCTCCATACTCCCTGGGGTCGCCGGGAACGCTCCTCTTCAGCCTCCTCCACAGCCTGCTATTGTACTCGTGTGTAACTAGCATCCATGCCTTCACGGTGAACTCGAACTCCTTGGGCGCCTCGCTCCTCCACGCCTCAAGCCTCTCAGGCGGTGGAGGGTCATAGAATGTCTGCTGAACCTCTACAGCGTCAAGGTTAGAGTAGTGGAGCCTCCTCGCTCTCTGGAATCCGCAGGTTCCAACTTTTGTTGCGCCCGCGGCCACGGCCCTGTTCACCATAACGTTATGAGTCCTAGACTCTTAATGGGGTCTTGGGGGTGCCGGAGGGAATGGGTGTTAAGGAGGCTCTTGAAGCTAGGGCCTTCGAGATAGCTTCGAAGGAGTATCCGGCGATGGACAAGGATTATAGTTTAGCTGAGGTTCTCAGCGTGATAGACCGGTACAAGACTGATAGGGCGATTCTCACTGAGGAGGGCAAGGCGCGAGGTATAATGACCCTGAGAGACGTGATATTCAAGCTTGGAACTATGAGGACCAAGCAGGCTTATATAGGTGGTATACACGCCAGCAGCTTCATGAGCGAGCCTCTTGTTAGCATCGGCATAGAAGCTTCCCTTAGAGAGGCGTTGGAGTACATGGTTAAGGGCGACTTTACGAGTGTACCTGTGCTTAGAAATGGCGAGCCTGTCGCGCTGCTCCAGAGATGGGACTTGGCGAGGCTTGTCAGCGACCTCCCCGAGGCTGCCGATGCGAGGGTAAGTGATCATATGAGGAGCTTCCTTGTAAGCGTTAACCTCCAGACGAGGATATTCCATGTAAGGCAGCTGCTAAACGAGTACAGTATAAGCGTTGTGCCTGTGCTTGATGAGGGCCGATTCATAGGGGTCGTTGGCATCGATGAGATAGCAAACGTGTTCATAGCTTATTATGAAGCTGCTAGGGGGGAACCTAAAAGGATAACCCCCCTGAAATACGTGGTTGTAGCTGATGCCGTGAAGCTAAGGCCCCCAATTGTCGATCCAGAAGCTAGCATCGCCGAGGCGGCTGCTAAGATGCTGGAGAAGAGGTACCGGGCAGCTATTGTGGTTGACGGTGACATGCCCGTCGGCTTCATAAGCGGGGTGGAGCTAGCCCGCTTCCTGCTAGAAGGTGGGTTAAAACCTTGAGTGCAGGTAGGCGAGGAGAGCGTTTGCATAATGCTTTTATAGTAGATTCTATGCTAGGGCACCTGGCAAAGTGGCTTAGAATTCTTGGCTACGACACGCTCTACAGTAGTAGCTACTCTGACTGGCAGATACTTAGGATAGCCGAGAAGACGGGAAGAACTATAGTGACGGGAGACAGAGGCCTCTACTGGCGTGCTAGGAAGAGGGGGTTGAACGCTATCCTAATAGAGGAGCAAGAAAAAGTGTCTAGGCTGGCGGAGCTCGCGGCAAAGGCTAGAATTAGGCTGGAGTTAGACCCTAGGAGGAGCAGATGCCCGGTTTGCAATGGCGAGCTAGTAGAGGTTAGGGATAAAAGGGTCGTATCGGGTAGAGTACCTCCCCAAAGCCTGGAGGCAAATAATGTGTTCTACGTTTGCACAAGATGCGGAAAGGTGTACTGGGAGGGTAGCCACTGGCGCAACATGAGGCGCCTCATTGAAGAGGCTAAGAGGCTATTAGGGGATAAGAGGGAAGCCGCTTAAAGGCGTGACAGCAGGCTGGGGTCGCGGGGGTGCACTAGAGTAATGGCTTCCTCTCTCACGGGCAAGGTTAAAGATTATGTGAACACTTGGAGGCTAATATTGAGGCTCGCCAGGCGGCCCGACGATGAGGAGTACAGCCTGCTTCTAAGGCTTAACTTCCTAGGCTTCATACTCGTAGGCGGCATAGGGTATCTAATACACTTAGCCTATGTGCTCCTAACTGCTCCATGAGGAGGGGGTGCTCCGGGGCTTGGAAGCTCAGGCTCCTAAGAGGACTAGCAGGTTCTATGCGGTAACTGTTGTCGCGGGGATGGAGCCCAGGGTTGCCCTGGTCATAAACGAGAGGGCCCAGGAGCTAGGCCTTGATGTTAGGAGTATTATCGTTCCTGCTAGGATAAAGGGTTACGTTATACTAGAAGTCGGCGACTTGGGCGATGTAACAGAGGCGGTTAGGGGTGTAAGGTATGTTAAGAGGAAGAGGCCGATACTCATGAGATTCGAGGAAGTTCTGGGTATTGCGAAGCCGAAGCAGGAGATACCTTCACTGAGAAGAGGCCAGAAGGTCGAAATAATCTCTGGCCCCTTCAAAGGCATGATTGGTACCGTGGAAGAGGTTGATGCTCAGAGGAACCAGGTGTCAATAACCCTGGCGGAGCAGACATTTAGAGGGACAGTTACCCTTCCCATAGAGGATGTGAAGCCTCTGGAAGAAGAATCCTAGCGGTGCAGTAATAAGCCCCCAGAAAGCCCGGTGAGCAGTAACCGGGGTGGTGCGGTAGCATGGGTAAAGGGGGTCAGGTTAAGCCCTCGGCAACACAGCTGCTCCTCAAGGCTGTGGGGGCTAAGGCTCCAAGCGGCGACCCCATGCACCAGAAGATAGGCGACCTCCCCTTCGAGAAGATAGTGGAGATAGCGATTGAGAAGAAGCCAGACCTCCTGGCTAAGACTCTGAAGGCAGCTGTTAAGACTATACTCGGCAGCGCTAGGAGCATAGGAGTAACTGTTGACGGCAAGGATCCAAAACAGGTGACCAGGGAGGTAGAGGAAGGTCTCTACGACGCGATACTGGCTAAGTACGAAAAGAAGTGGGAGGAGGCAGAGGAGTAGGCCCCCATATTTATAAGTTCCCCCCGTATCCCCTCCTCAACCAGACTCCACGCCCGCAGACCCCCGGGCGTGGAGGAGGGCCCTCCCGGGCCCGCTGGGGGTGTGAATTGTCTTGGCGGATCCGGATAAGGTACTCGAGGCGGTGAATAAGGCTCTCAAGCTCGGTAAGCCAAGGCGCTTCAAGCAGTCTATAGACTTAATCATAGCCTTGAAGGATGTGGATCTGAGGAGTCCGGAGGCTAGGATAAGGGAGATAGTTTACCTGCCCCACAAGCCGCCCAAGGAGCCGAGGATATGCGTTGTTGCTGACGGAGACATGGCTGTAAAGGCTAGAGAGGCTGGTGTCGAGGTTTTCACACGCCAGGATCTACAGCAGCTAAGGGGCAATAGGAAGGCTGCGAAGAAAATTGCTAAGAGGTGCGACTGGGTTCTCGTAAGGGCAGATCTAATGGGATTAGCAGGTGCTACATTGGGTCCGGCACTAGGTCCTAGGGGTAAGGCTCCTACTCCTGTGCCTCCAAACGCTAACATATCAGAGGTTATCGAGAGATTCAAGAGGGCTGTTTGGGTTAGGTTGAGGAACCAGCCCCAGATAATGTGTAGGGTGGGTACCGAGGACATGAAGCCCGAGGAAATAGCTGATAACGTAAAAGCGGTGCTCCAGGTAGTAGAGAATAGGCTTGGTAGGCAGAAGATAAAGAGGGTGTATGTGAAGAAGACCATGGGAATACCTGTCCAGGTGGCAGTCTAAATTCGGGGTGGCCGGGAATGGCTGCTGTAACATATAAAAGGGAAAAGGGCATACCCGAGTGGAAGATTAGAGTAGTTCAGGAGCTCAAAGATCTATTCACGAAGTACCCTGTAGTAGGGATAGCAGACCTTACGGGGACGCCGACAAATGTCGTTCAGAAGATTAGGAAGAAGCTTAGGAGGCAGATAGTCTTCAAGGTGGCTAAGAAGAATCTAATAATAAGGGCCATGAGGGAAGCGGGAATAGACATTGACGATGAAACTCTAGACCAGCTCCTTAGAGGGCAGATAATGCTACTCTTCACTGATATGAATCCCTTCAAGCTTGCCAGGCTGCTTGAGAAGGAGAAGATACCGATACCTGCGAAGCCAGGCATGGTAGCAGAGAAAGAGATAGTTATACCGCAGGGCGAGACAAATCTGACTCCAGGCCCGATCCTTAGCACCTTCGGAAAGCTGAGGATACAATATCAGGTTAGGGAAGGCAAGATATACATTCCTAAGGATACCGTCGTGGCTAAGCCTGGCGATGTAATAAGCGAGGAGCTAGCGGGCTTGCTGCTCACTCTGGGCATAACACCCTTCGAGGCGGGAATAAAGCTGAAAGCCGCCCTAGACGGGGGCATACTCATACCTCAAGAGGAGCTATACGTGGACTTAGAGAAGATCAAGAGTGACTTGATAGACGCATACAGAGAGATGCTGACGGTCGCTGTCGAGTCTGCATACCTAGCGGTACCCGAGGCCGTGGTAGAGATAATAACTAGGGCCGAGCGCGCTACTCTAGCAGTAGCTGCTGAGACTGGCTTCCTGACTAGGGACACAGCCGAAGCAGTTCTAGGCAAGGCAATAGCAGAGGAACTGGCGGTTATAGCGGCTCTGGGCGATAAGGCTAAGGAGCTGGGCATAGAGGAGGTGCCGGCCCAGCAGCAGGCCGCCGAGGCTAAGGCCGAGGAGGAGAAGAAGGAAGAAGAGAAGAAGGAAGAGGAGGGTGGCGAGGAGACAGACCTCTCTGGTCTCGGAGGCCTCTTCGGATTCTGAAAGCATTTTAGCTCCACTGGAACCCCAAGCGCTGGAC
>JALTZJ010000058.1 GCA_027046245.1 Acidilobaceae archaeon | reverse complement strand
TCTGTTTTATCTCCTTCGCAGTCCTCACCTCCTGCTCTATCCTCTCAAGCGCCCTCTCCACAGCGCTAGCCACGCTCTGCTCCAGCCTATCATCGCCGCTCCCCTCCCCGGATGAGGGGCCCTCCTTCCCTCCGCCCCCCGAACCGCTCGATACTTGCCTGTGGGAGAGGAGGGAGCTGGCGATCCTCTCGATAAAGCTAGCCGCGGCTACAACGCTCGTCATAGAATCAGCGACTGTATAGGGCTTCACCCTCCAGATGGCGTTGCTCCTTAGAAGACCAGAGACAACCATGACCCTGAGCAATTCACCCTCACTCGCCGCCCGGACCACCTCGCCCTCGTCGAGCTGAGGCACTGGCAGGTAGAAGGCGTAGAACAAGTCTACAGCCAGCTCAGGCGTCAACTCCCTGGGTAGGCCCTGGTTCCTGAGTCTGCTTGCTATCTCGAGTATCTTACTCCCCCTGTAGAGCCTGACCTCGTCTATGACGCCGACGCCCTTGATGAGGCTTGCCCTAGGCCTCCCCTCATGCTTCTCCGCCAGGACTCAGGCACCCCCACATTATTTAGGTATACTTGCCGGTGCATCGTAAATGGTTCCCCTCGGCTGGGGCGCTGTGGAGGAGGGGCTAGACGTTTAGCTTGGCCATTATCTCCTCGATTAGAAGGTCTACCATCTCTATGATCTCCTCGGCTAGCCCCACGACCTCAGGATCCTCAACGTCCTTCACCAGCGTGGTAACCCTGTTCTTAACCATCTTCAGGTTCCTGAAGTAGTCGGTGAGCCTGGGGTCGTAGTGCTGGAGCTTGTTCACGGCTTCCCGGGCGTTCTCAATATTCCTCCTGATCTCCATGAGCTCCCTGATTATCCTCTCCCTCGTCTTGAGCTCCTCGGTGAGTATCACGCTTATCTTCTCGAAATCCTCAGGGTCCTTTGGCACGGTGTACTTTAGCACCATGAGGTCGGTCTCCTCCGCCTCCCTCCTCCCGTGCAGGAAGGCGTGAGCCGCTATCGCCTTGAGTATCTTGCCCTTCCTCCTGTCAGTCACGTGCAGGCCCTTCTCCTCTAACGTGACAAGCAGCTTTATCAGCTGGGGCTTCACAGTCATGACGTCCACGCTCATAGCCATCTTATACATTTCTTTGACCTCGTCAAGCGTCATTATCGGCTCGGGCCTGGGGATCTCCCCCCTCTCTATCCTCCAGGCGGCTTCGAGGAGGCGGTCCCAGTTGTCCTGGTCCACGGGCTTCACTAGAACCCTGTAGAGGAACCTGTCGTATAGCGCCTCCAGCTCGGGCTCCTCCGGGATCCTGTTACTAGCCCCCATAAGACTCCACAGTGGAACGCGTATCTCGGTATAGCCGTCATAGAGTATGCGCTCCTGCATTATGCTGAGCAGGCTATTGAGCATTGCGCTGTTAGCGTTGAACACCTCGTCCAGGAAAGCTATCTCCGCTTCAGGCAGCTTCCCCCGGGTGAGCCTGACGTAGCGTCCCTCCTTCAAAGCCCGTATATCGAGGGGGCCGAAGACCTCGCTGGGCTCGGTATACTTGGTGAGAAGGTACTTGAAGAACCTGGCGCTGATCAGGTCGGCAGCCCTCCTTATCAAGGCGCTCTTAGCGGTGCCGGGCTCTCCTATCAATACGGCATGCTCTCCGCTGAGTATGCTCAGAACCACTACTAGGGCCTCCTCGTGGCGCCCCACGAAGGGCGCCTCAAGCTCCCTCAGGAACTTCCTAGCGAGACCGCTAGCCTCCTGGAAGCCTAAACCCATAACTATACCCCTTCCCGTGTCCCCGGGGCGCCTCCAGGCCTCGCGCCCGGAAAATAGGGTGAATACTGTGAACACGGAAAATACTGTTTTCCGGGTTGCAGGCACCTTGGAGGCGTGGATAGTGCTAGCGATAGCCACGCTCCTGCTAGTACTCCTAGGGGTGGTGCTGCGTGGAATTGGTCTCCGTGTGCGCTTCGGCTCCTGCTAGTATAGCCCTGACAGCATCGAGGCTCCCGGGCTACGGCGGCCTCCACGGCCACGACCTCCTAGTCGAGGCATGCTACTGTGGATCCCGTGGCGAGAGCCTCGACGTGGAGTGGGTAGCAGAGGCCCTCACCAGCGCCCTTGAGGGGCTGGGCTTGAAGCCCCGGGGAAGCCTAGACTCCTCCCTAGGGGAGGGCGCCTTGATAGAGGACGCCCTCCACGCCCTGTCACGGCGTCTACCCCGCGAGGTCCCTGGAGGCTTCCGGCTGTGCAGGGTTTCGGCCTCGTGGCTCTGGGGCCTCCGGAGGGTGGAGCTACTTCTTAGTAGCTGAGCCGAGGGGCACCAGGGGGAACCCCTGTATCCTAGCCTCACCCCTCTTGCCCCTAACCTCTACCTCCACGGTCTCCTCTGGTATGGCGTACCTGGTATCTACGTAGGCCTGGGCTACCCCCCTCTTTATTACGGGGCTGAAGGTGCCACTGGTGACCCAGCCCACAAGAACGTCGTCGACGTATATCTGGGACCCCTGTCTCGGCACGAGCCTTGCATGCTTCTTCTTCATTACAAGGCCCACTCTGACCCAGCGCTGGCCCTCTCTCCTGCAAGCCCTGAGGGCCTCCTCGCCTATGAACCCCGTCTTCCCCCAGTCTATAGCTCCCAGGCCGTAGCGGAGGGCCACAGCACAGGGCCACCTCCTCGGGTCCTCGCCGTACTCGTGGCCTCCCAGGACGAAGCCCGCCTCTATCCTAAGAGTATCCCTAGCAGCTATCCCGGCGGGCCTCGCACCGGCCTCAACCGCGGCCCTCAGGATCTTAGCGGCCTCGCCATGCTCAGCTATCACCTCGAATCCATCCTCCCCCGTCCAGCCACTCCTACTAACTATATAGGCCCTGGCCCCGCCGATCTCAGCGTCAACCCTGAACTCTAGGGGCCTCAACTCCGCTATCCACGAAGCACCAAGCCTCTCAGCGACCTCCATAGCCCTGGGCCCCTGGACGGCTAGTAGCGAGTACTTCTCCCTCAGATCGACTATCTCGACGCCCCTCAGCCCCATACTACTGGCAACGCTCCTAAAATGGTCCAGCATGGCGTCGGCTACAGCGGCGTTAGGCACTATAAGCCACTCATCCTCCCCGAGCCTATACGGCATCTCGTCATCCCTAACCCTGGCCCACTCGTTTAGCACAAGCGTGGGCCCACTCATGAAGCCACTCCTAGTCTTAGAAACCCTCTTAGTGTATATCCTCTCCAGCAGCTCGGTAGCCCCGGGGCCCTTGACAAGCATCCTCCCCATGTGACTTATATCGAAGATTCCCACGCTGCTCCTCACAGCCATGTGCTCCTCCACAACGCTGCCATAACTCATAGGCACCTCCCAGCCGGCGAACTCGCCGAAGCTAGCGCCGAGATCCTCGTGGAGGCTCCGCAGAGGCACCCTTCTAAGGCTCAACCCGCGAGCCACCCTCCCCTCTCCGAGTTAACACCGGGTGGCGTGCATAGTCCTGATAACTGGGGGGTGCAGCCGGGTAATGATCGACCCGGTAGCCCACTATTCACGTGAGGAAGTGGCGCGAGAGATAGCCTGGTACTCCCGGCGGCGCTGGCTCGCGATAGTGGACTCCCGGGGCGTGTGGCGCCGGTGGAGGGGCGACGAGCCCATTAGGGTGGAGGAGCCCGGCGACGTCGCCGGGATAGCAAGGGAGCTGGGAGCCAGAAGCTTCTACGCCAGTATAGAGGTCTACAGGAGGCTCGAGGCTAAACACGACGTCTCGGAGAACTACGATTTAAATGTTGAAGCTGCTACCCCCCTGATAGACATAGACCTGATCGACGAGGAGAGCCTAGCAGGCTGGCCCTTCGCAGTGAGGGCCGCCAGAGCAGCTGTGGAGGCCCTCAAGGAGCTGGGAGTAGAGAGGAGCGTCTACCTGTTATGGAGTGGTGCAGGCTTCCATGTAAGGGTTAACGAGGCGGCAGTCAACTGGGACTCCATAGACGTTAGGCCTGTCGACGCTGCATTCGCCCTAGCAGAGCTAGTAATCAGGCTGGCTAGGAGCGGGCTCGAAGAAGCGGTCAAGGCTAGCGGCGGCGCCGTGAAGATCGAGAACGTTGTTAGGCCCCGCGGCGTCGCCACTGCACCCCTTAGCCTGCACCGAAGGGTAGACAGGGTAGCGGTTGCCATGAAGCCGGAGGACCTAGACCTCTTCACCCCCACATGGAGCGAGCCATACTCCTACAGGCACGACCCCGAAGCCCTGAGGCGCTACGAAAGGGGGGAGGCGGACGACGCGATAGCTAGGGCGCTGAGAGAAGTGCCGCAAGGCTCTACTAGGAGCATAATAGCCCTTCCAGGCCCCGCGGCTAAGGGCAGGAGGCCTGCTCCAGCAGCTAAGCCCGGCAAGGTGGGCAGGTTCCCGGTTATGGCCCTCCTCCAAGCAGCCCGCTACTACCTGCTCACCGGCGACCCCGAGAAGGCCAAGAGCTTCGGCCTCAACAGAGCAATCTTCTATGCATGGGCAAAGTACTATGGACCCGCCAGGAGCGCTGCCCGGAGGCTCCACGCAGCCCCAAGAGCAGCCAGGAGCGCATCGGAGAGGCGTGAGCAGGGGGAGCAGCTGGTCGAGGTGCTTGGTGAGAGGGTGAAGGTGGGGCCCCGCGGCTGGTACTCCATGGGAGGCGTGGAGCAGACGCCGGAGGACTTCGACAGGAACGTGGCTAGGAAGTTCGAGGAAGCTGGTGTACCATTCGAGGAGGCTTGGAAGGCGGCTCTCGACTACGTGGCCAGCTTCCCCGAGAGAGTACTAAGGGACCCACAACGCTTCTACAAGGAAGTGTATGAGCCGGTGAGGGACGTCTTCGTGGAGAAATTAGTGATGGGGGAGTGGAGGCCCCGGAGGAGGCCGTCGGCTATTGGCGGGAGCGGCGGCGAGACGCCTAGAACCCGGGGCCTCGCCGCTAGGAGGAGGCCAGTAGGCCTAGACAAGTGGCTGGGCCTCGACGGCAGTGGCGGGGAGGAGGGCGATGAGGGTGAGGAGCGACGGCCTCGGGCTTAGAGATTGACTAGTTGGGGCCTCGGCACAGTATGCGCTCCACACTAGCCCGGGGGAGCGCCCCTAGAAGAGGGGCTTCCCCGGGTGTTTCGGATCCCGGGTTCCGCCTCACCGGCCCCAGTGCTATTCTACGTGGTTGGGGCTTGTTCACGGTTTTATCGGGCCCTCGTCGGGGTAGCCCTGTCTGAGGCCTTTGCCTGCGTAGGGTGTCAGGGCTTCTGGGCCCTCCTTTAGTAGCCTTGCTAGGTTCTCTGCGTGCTTTCTCACCCTATCCACTGCTATCCTGTATAGCTCTCTCTCCGAGTCGGCTTCGTCCTCGTGCACTGTAACATCTATCACTATTCTGCCTGTGAGGACCTGGAGCGTTATCAGGCCGACGCTCATGGCTAGGTAGCTTAGCTTGTCTACCTCCTTCCCTCCGACCCAGCCGAGGGTTATGACGGCCTCGCACCCCAGGTCGAGGAGCCGCCTAGCCGCTCCCGGCAGGTCCTTTATCCCGGGCACAGTATGCCTCAGGATCCTGTAGCCGGGGAGGAGGCGTTGCAGGGTCTCTACAGCCACGCTACCCATGTCTACTCGGGAGAAGGTGGTGTCAGCCACGCCAACACACTTCGACGCCGCTGCACGCCTCGAGTATGTCATCGCCGCTCACCAGGGGTATCCCCCGGGCTTCTGCTATCTCCCGGGCCTTCTCAAGGCTTAGCTGTGCCCCCTTATCGAGCATCTCGGCTAGCACCAGGGCGGGGGTGAGGCCTGCTAGCACTGCAAGCGAGACGGCCAGCTCTGTGTGGCCCCTCCTCTCCCCTAGCCCCCGGGCAGCCAGGATCGGCACGTGGCCCGGAGCCACGAACTCCTCGGTGAAGAGCCTCCTAGCATCCTCTACCCTCCCCCGCCATGCGAGGTCGGCCACCTTGGAGAGCATCCTCGCCGTCAACGCCCTGTCGGAGTCCCTTATCCCGGTGGCTACCCCTACGTGGTTCACCCAGACGGTGAAGGCAGTCCTGTCGCCGTAGCCCAGCCTCCTAGCTGCTAGGGGCTTCAGTGTGGGGTGTAGGGAGTACAG
The DNA here is from genome assembly GCA_027046245.1 of Acidilobaceae archaeon. Classification (GTDB taxonomy): domain Archaea; phylum Thermoproteota; class Thermoprotei_A; order Sulfolobales; family Acidilobaceae; genus Aeropyrum. The sequence continues at coordinate 33,911 of JALTZJ010000058.1, read as the reverse complement.
CTCGTCTCCCCAGGGAAGCCCGATGGCCCTCGCTACCCTGCCGTGGGTGGCGAAGCATATCAAGCCCCCAGCGTTCACCCTTAAATCGTAGATCTCCTCCACCCCCACCCTGGGGGCATAATAGACTAGGTCTACCTCAGACTCTCTGCTTTCGCTGTCGAACACCATCACCGGCCCCCCGCGGCGGAGGGCCTCCACTGCCTCGTCAACGACGCTGGACTCCAAGCTCTGCCACCACAGCCACGGCGAGCACTGCCAGTGAGATAGCTAGGGGGAGCCAGCGGCTTTCACCCCAAACCCGACCCCCATCGCCGCCGGGAGAAGAGACGCCCTCCCCGGGGAGGGGGCTCTCCTGAGGCGCCTCCGCTACCCCGGGCTCCAGCTCTGCACCGCCCCCGGAGGCCACCGGGTATACCACGAGTATTGCTGCTGCCTCCCCGCTAGCAGCATAGACCGCTAGGGGCCCCGCGGGGGCTGCAGCCGCTGCTATCCACAGCTCCACCCTGCACGAGCCCTCGAGGGGTTCTAGCCTGTAGGCTGCCAGGCTAGAGAGGCTCTCGGGCTCGACGCCCATGGAGAGGAGGCTGCACTCGCCTGGAAGTACGGCGGCGCCCGCTATACCAGCGGGGCCCCTCTCGAGCCTCGCCTCCTCCGCGTTCATGTATAGTAGGGCGGCTAGGTAGCCCTCAGCGATCTCCACGGCCTCGTACCTATAGGAGCCGGGAGGCACGGGCAGGTACAGTCCCTCCCCGCCCTCCTTAGGTAGCTCTACTACGCCTTCTGGGGGCTGGATGCTGGCTAGGCTTAGGAGGGCCGCAAGGATTACTATCGCCTGGAGCGTGGCCCCCGTCACTCCTGCTGCCTCCTCCGAAGCCCTCTAACCGCCGAGGCGACGATGACGCGGGCCTTATCGCTGGCATCGAAGAGGAGTTCATCGTAGTCCTCCCTATTATAGGTTTTCCTACCCGTAGTGACGAAGTCGAGCAGCTCCAGGGGAGCGGTCTCGTAGATGGGCAGGCTCATGGGCTCCCCCCACTCAGTGTAGACAACGGTGTGGGGCACCTTATCCTCTCCCCCCTCAAGCTCGGCCGGGTAGACTGCCAGGTCGTGGGCCAGCCCGCCTATCCCGACGTCCAGCCTCCTCGCCGCCTCAAGGACCGCCCTGCCCCCAGCTCTAAGGTAGACAGTGTTGCCTGCTATGCCGTCGAGCTCGACCACGAGGCTACGATACCGCTTCAAAGCACTGTAGGCGAGGCTCTCGGGGTAAGCGACGACCGCGCCTCCCGTGGCCACAGCTATCCCCCGGGCCACGTTCCAGAGGCCGCCCTCGAATACAGGATACGGGCCTCCACCGGCCCTCTTGATGCACTCCGCCCCGAGACTCCTGCTCACGAATAGTATCGAGTCCCCCGTGAGCATTGAGCTGCAAGCGGAGGCCAGCCTCTCTGCCAGGGCCTCAAGCTCCTCCTCCAAGGCGACCCTCATCCTGTAGATGACCCTCAGCACCTCCTTCATGTCGTCCGTAGCCCTGTATGCTAGGACGGAGCCCCTCAGGAGTATACTGCTAAGGTATGTGGTGCTGGGCAGCCAGCCCACAGTGTTTCTCACGCTCTCAAGTCTAAGCTTCACAGCCGCCTCATAATCTCCTCCCCCCACGGTGAAATGATTAACTGTAACCTCCTCCAGCGCCTTCACAGCTAGCTCTACGAAGCGCTTCAACACGACTATGCTGCCCTCGTACTTCCGGGCACCCCTAGCCCTAAGCTCCTCCTCGAAGCTACCGCCAGCGCCCCTCACAGCCCCTCATCTCCCTTCAACATACACCAGTGCTAGGCATAGCTCGTCAACGCCGCCTTCAATCACGTCCCGCTCGCTCACCAGCGCGGCGCCCCAGGGCAGGCACCCCTCAGGCCCCCGCCCCAGGGCTACTCCCCGCTTCAGCGGGGGCCAACCACCTCGTAGCCCAGCCCTAATATCTCGCTCGCAATCCTCAGGCTCTCCCTCGCGTCCCCCGGCACCACTATATGATGGTTCCCCATGCTCTCCTCCAGGAGCCTCCTCGCCCCCGGCACCCGCAGGATCAGCTGGCTCTCGCACTGCATCTCCCTCCCGGGATCCCCGTCTACCAGGTCGCCGACCGCTACCCTTAGCTTTGAAGCATCGGGAGACAACCTAACCAGGGTCCACTTCTCGTAGGGCTTGAAGGCAACCCTGCTCGTCACGCTCCCCCCGGTTATGAAGTGGCGCATGAGCCTGTAGCGGGTGCCCAAGCTGAAGGGCGCCGTGCAGTGGGCCACGAGCACCTCATTCCCTCGGAGGTCGGCTATGTTGGCGAAGAAGGCTGGGCTACCCGAGGCGTAGCTGGCCAGGGCCATAGCTATAGTAGAGGGCACGTCGCCCTCGCAGCCTACCACGAGGCCCTCATCATTTAGTAGGGCGTGGGCGAGGCAAGCGTTAGCCCCAGTACGCTTATAGAACCACCAGCAAGCAGGGCTCACAGCGCCGAGCCCCCTATCCCTAGCAAGCCTCCTGACCGCCTCCATCACCCTCAGACTCCTCCCTGGCTCGCCAGGCGCTAAGTCGGCGGACTCCGCTGCCTCCACTAGCCTCCTCCCCAGAGCCTCGTCGGGCTCGCTCCCCTCAACAAGCCCCACGAACTCGTCGACTCCGACCTCCACCAGCTCTACCCCCAGCCTGGCTAGGGCCTCTCCTGAGGGGAGGCTATAGACTAGCCACGGACTGGGCTTGCCTATCAAGCCGAGCCTCAAACCCCTAACACGCCTAGCAGCCCACAACCCCCTGACTGCCGACTCAAACACGGAGACAGCATCACTGTCACCGGGATCAAGGGAAGGCAGGTGAACAGCCGCGGCTCCACGAGGCAGTACAGGCTTCAGCTCCAAGAGACTAGACAAGCTATTAGCCAAGGGAATACTGGCGACGACCACAGGCGCGCCATCAAGCCCCTCTAGGGCGGAGAGAGCGAGGTGCTCGGTGCCCCCAGTAGCAAGCGCCAGGAAGGCAGCCCCACAGCCCTCTACGGCCTCTCGAGCCTCCTCCTCGCTTGTAACGGCATCCAGAGGGATCTCCGGCTGGCCCCAGCCAAGCCTCTTAGACACTTCATACATGAAGTCCCTCAGCATAATGATGAGCCTGGGGCTATGGAGCGGCGAAGCCAAAACCCTGAAGCACACTCCGTTAAGCCTGGGATCGTAAGGACCAGGCGGCAACCTTCTAGGCACCCCCTCTAAGGCTCATCTAGTGCTGCTCGATCACTGGTAAGTGTTAACTTGTAAGATAGCTCTTGCATGGTAGCGGAGCAACCCTGGGATATGCTTTATAATGACTTAGCTTTCTAGCAGTGCTAGCATCTTAAGTCATAATTTCTGGAATTAAGTTGCCTGTATATTTATATTTTTGTTAGTACCTAAATATACATTAGTACTTATTTATATTTTTTCAATATTTACTTAATATAAACGTTTTATTTGTATTATGTAAATTATCTAATTAACGTGTAAACGGTAGACTGGTGTTGTGTTCTGATTATATGGTGGGAATGAGGTGTAACTGTGCCATTCAGCAGCGAATACCTGGGATCGACTTTGCTAGTTATAGTGGCTCTCAGCGTCGTCTTCTTTGCCGCCGCCGCAGTGGCTCTAGGATACTATCTAGTATTCGGCGAGAATCTCGCTGGCCTCCCGCAGAATCTCTACACGTTGAGCCTAAGCGAGTACGTAATAGAATCTAGCCCGGAGCCTATTATAGTGGAGGTAGGGAAACCCGTTGTATTCAAGATAGTAAATGAGGGAACTGTGAAGCATGAGGTAATGTTTGTACCAAATCTAGAAATGATGGCAGAGATGATATCGTCGATGGCTATGAAACTTCAGCGAGAGAATCCAGATCTCAGCCAAGAAGAGATCATAGAGCAGATTGACAAGCTACACGATACCATGATGGAAGAAATGATAGAGGAGGCTATGAAGGGCAAGGCTATAGGAGAGGAGTTCATGATAGAGCTGGAGCCCGGAGAAAGTAGAGTAACAACTTATACATTCCTAGAACCGGGCATCTACGTTATCGCATGCCTAGAGCTGACCGGCACCTTCCCAGAAGCCCATGCACAGGAAGGCATGTTTAATCAAATAATAGTAGTTGAGGGGTGAGTATAGTGTTCCACTACCCATTTAATCCAAGCGAGTTATCAGAAACTGCTAAGCTTTGGTGGGATCTCTTCGGTTTTTATCTAGCAGTAGCACTGATCTTAGGGGCAGTAATATATGCCAGTTTAGTACTAATACCAGTACTTTACTCGCGGTCTAGGAAGAGCGTAGACGAGATCAAGCCCGGAGTAGTGCCTGGTGATAGAGGCAAAACCCTCTATCTTGCTATGATAGTTTTGCTTATTATTGCAGCTTTCATGTCTATATTCGTTGAAAGCTACATATCCGTTAATAAATTAGCGTCACTTATTGAAGATGAATATGGCGTCAACGTGGATAATCTTGAACAGCTACAACCTGGAGAGGTTGATGGCGCCCTAATCATAGAAGTTCGAGCATTCCAGTGGGGATGGACTTTCATATATCCTAATGGAGTAGAATCGGATGTACTCTACTTACCAGAGGACAGGCTTGTCATATTCAAAGTTACAAGCGATGACGTGTTCCACGCATTCGCGATACCCGATCTTAGGGTTAAGATAGACGCTATTCCGGGCCAGGTTAACACTAGCTGGACTATACCCGAGAAGCCTGGTACATACAGGATTCAGTGTTATGAGTTATGTGGAGTAGGTCATGCTGAGATGATAACTAAAGCAGTAGTATTACCACAAGATCTATTTGACTTTTGGTACAAATCTATGGGCGAAGAATTAAAGGGCTTGGAGGGGAAGGGGTGATACTCAGTGGCTCATAGGATTCTCCAGATAAAGAGATGGCTCTTCACGACTAATCATAAGGACGTAGGCATACTCTACCTAGTCACTTCTCTGTACTTCTTCATCATAGCAGGGACTCTAGCACTACTCTTTAGGATACAGCTTAGCGTACCCGAGAATGACTTCCTATCAGCGGCCAAGTTTAATCAAGCAGTAACCAACCATGGATTATTAATGGTGTTCTGGTTCCTTTCACCCCTAGCCTTTGCGTTCGCCAACTACTTCGTGCCTATACAGCTCGGAGCAAAGGACATGGCCTTCCCCAGGCTTAATGCCTTAAGCTACTGGCTCCTCCTCTTCGGCGGGCTTCTGGTACTGGCAGGCTTTTTCGTGCCTGGAGGTACTGCGGACTTCGGATGGACAGCTTATGCACCGCTTAACACCGAGACGTTTACTCCAAACCCTGGAGCTAACCTAACGGCATTCGGCCTCTTAATGCTGATAGCATCAGTAACCGTAGGTACGGTTAATTTCCTTGTAACAATATTCCAGTTAAGGGCTAAAGGTTACAAGTTCCTAGGATTGCCGATGTTCACGTGGGGCATATTCTTCACTGTTCTCATGATGCTGTGGGCGTTCCCCTCGCTGCAGGCAGCTCTTACACTGCTAGCTGTCGATAGGATACTAGGCGCGACGATATTCGAAGCACCGAAGGCCGGCTTGATATGGGATCACCTCTTCTGGTTCTTCGGCCACCCCGAGGTCTACATAGTATTATTCCCCGGCCTGGCCCTGGCTCTCGACATGATCTCAGTGTTCAGCAGAAGACCCCTCTTCGGAAGAAAGGTAATGATAGGAGCCTTAGCCGCTGCAGCAGCACTAAGCTTCGGCGTTTACGCTCACCACATGTTCATGACGGGCATAGATCTAAGCTACCTAAAAATACACATGCTAACAACCGAGCTAATCTCAGTACCATTCGGCATCATAACTATACTAGCCATTATATCTATGCTAGGCGGTGCAATAAGGCTAACGACACCCATGCTATTCGCCATAGGCTCCATAGCAGTCTTCATAATAGGCGGCTTCTCCGGAGTCTTCAACTCAAACCCTGTACTTGATATAGCAAACAGGGGCAGCTACTGGGTAGTAGCCCACTTCCACTATGTCATGGTTGGAGCAGCTCTCTTCGCGCTCCTAGGAGGCCTCTACTACTGGTTCCCCAAGATGACAGGCAGAATGTACAATGAAACACTAGGCAAGATACACTTCATAATATCATTCATAGGCTTCAACCTGCTATACTTCCCAATGTTCTTTCTAATAGATATGCCTAGAAGAATATTCACGTACCCGGAATGGACGGGCTGGGGCCCGCTAAACTTCATGGCCACAATAGGCGGCTTCATATTCGGACTTAGCCATCTAATAATGTTCGCCAACCTACTATACTCCTTGAGGCACGGGCCTCTAGCAGACAAGAACCCGTGGGGAGCGTGGAGCTACGAGTGGATGATAGACTCGCCACCCTCAGAGTTCAACTTCGAAGGAATACCTATAGTACAGGGTAACAGGCTCACAATAGCAATGGCCGACGGAGCAGTAACTAGCATGGAGTCGCATGGTAACCACCTAAGCCCGTGGCCGCTACTCATAAGCCTAGGCCCCTTCCTATTCCTACTAGGTCTAGGGTTATGGATAGCCGAGGCTGTATTCTCTCTACCTCTAATGCTAGTTGGCGCCATAGTATTCCTCTACGCAGTGTACGGGTGGTTCCGTGACGACTTCCACGAAAGATTCAAGTTTGAGGAGCCGCCAGAGTACAAGGAGAGATGGCCATTCACGAATATACACAGGGTAAAGCTAGGAATGTACTTCTTCCTCCTGGGAGATGCAGTCTTCTTCGCGGGACTGCTAGGAACCTATGTATTCATGAGGCTGGAAGCCGGCAACACGCTGCCCGGCCTAATAACGCACAACATACTACTAGGCCTCCTAGCAGTCCTATTGATGCTATGGAGCTCTGTATTCATGTATGTAGCTGCTCGAGCGGCTAAACTAGGCAACAAGACTCTTGCCCTAGCCGGCATCTCACTCTCAATAATACTAGCACTATCCTACCTAGTCGTGACAGGCTTCGACTGGCTTGCAGTCTTCTCTGCAGGCTTTACGCTATCAGACCCTGCAATAGCTTCATCAGCGACGACAGCTCTATCGCACGCCATACACCTGATAGCAGGGCTTGCCGTAGCCGCATACCTAGCTCTTAAGGTCTGGATACGAGGATTTACGGGGCACGTACCCGAGACTATAGACTCCTTGTCCCTTTACTGGGCTTTCCTAGCAGTAGTAAGCATAGCAATCTTCACAATCACCTACGTTTTTTAAATAATAATGTTTTAGCGTCAAGGCGGTGAGGAGGTTTGGAAAGGGAGAGTGGTGGCAGAGTATCCGAACCTGTCTACAGGCTAAAAGAGCTAAGAAAGCTGGCCTGGGCGATAGCAGCGGGCTTCGCAGTATCAGGGCTCCTAATACTTTTTACGATAGGCGTTATAACGGGGAGTATAACTAGCGGATTAGCAATAGCAATAGTAACTTTAGGATTAATAATTCTTACAGCTGCGATATTCATGGATGTTTTATGGGAAGGCTGGGGAGTACAACTTTTCAGTGTAATAACGTTAGTAATAGTAATGTTGTTAATATTGAATATAATATTTGGTAGGCAGGTGATGCCTTAATGGATATGCATGGGGAAGAACGAGAATCACAAGGCATAGTAAATAAGTTATGGGGTATGGCGGACAGATACTATATCCATGCTACACTGTTAGCGGCAATACTGCTATGGATAGCTATCATAGGAGCAATGATTTTTGACATACAGATTCCTAAGGCTGGCGAGGAAGCTGCTCTAGGCGCAGGCGGAGGAGCTGTAGCCATTCCTCAAGGCCAGCTACAACCAGACGTTGTAATAACACTCTATGGAGGTGAACTACCGGGAGGAAAATTCGGTTTTGGCTTATCGCCAGACGAGCTATTCACGCCTGGTCCTGAGATCCGAGTAAAGCAGGGCCAGGTTATAGAGTTGCGGTTTGTAAATGTGGGTGAGTTAAGACATGGAGTCGCTATTGTGCAGTCTGTGGAGAAATCAAACCCGGTTATTCTCTTCAACGCTCTTGTAGGGCCTCCGAATAATCCCATCCCTCCGGGCAGTGAGGGTTCAGTGGTGTTTGTGGCGTCGCAGCCGGGAGAGTTCTATTATCAGTGCCCGGTGCCTAATCACGGGCCTAAAGGTATGTGGGGTAAGTTCATAGTCGAGCCATAGCTATTATTTTTAATTAATTAGTTGTCTTCTTTGTGTTGTTACCATGGCATTTTAGTATTTGGTGTATTTGTTTTTATCGTAGTCAGCGCACTGGCATGTATCGGTTTCCGATTTATTAGGTGTTGTGTGGCCGTGGTGATGGGGGTCTTGAGGGAGGCGCTGCGGCGGGTTGGAGCTTGACAGGCGTAACGTGGCTGCCCTCGCGGTGTTCAACGCTTTCAGGGGCGTCGCTATAGGCGGCTACATGGCCCTCTTCCCCATGTACATGAGGAGCCTCGGTTACTCCATGGAGTCTATTGGGGGCGTGATAGCGGGTGCAAGCATAGTCATGGCCCTAGCGCTTCCAGCCCTGGGAGCAGTCATAGACTACTATGGACCCAGGCGTATGGTAGCAGTTACAGGGCTCATAGCCGCTCTAGCCTCGATCGCTGCAGCTGCCTCCCAGGGCCTCCCAGGCCTGGCTACAAGCTACTTCCTCTTCCTACTCAGCTTCATGGCGGGGCAGCCAGCTAGGATGGCGTTCCTAGCCGCTAGCGTGGGCCCCGAGAGGATGGGCCGCTACGTAGGCCTTACGAGCTCAGTGTTCAGCGCTAGCCACGCCGCGGGCCCCCTGGCAGCGGGCATAGCGGCGGAGGCCCTAGGCTACGAGGCTGCATTCCACTCAATGGCCTTCTCGCTTGCCGTAGGGACACTACTCTTCCTAGCACTGAGCACCGCCAACAACGGCAACGGCGCCCTAGGAGGCGGCAGCCTCATAGGGAGGATACTGGGGAGCTACAGGAGGAGCCTGAAGCCTGAGAGGAGGTTCGCCGGGCTCCTGGCATTCATAGCATTAGACAGGGCCGCCTGGACCCTCTGGTTCCCCATGCTAAGCGCCCACCTCTATAGCCTAGGCTACAGCGAGGCCGAGACCGGGGGTTTCATGACCCTCATGGGTATAATCAGGACCGCTGCGATGCCGGGGGCGGGCATCCTTGTCGACAGGCTCGGCAGCTGGGCGGCGATAGCAGGTAGCGAGGCCCTTGGAGCCATAGTGGCGGCAGGCCTCGCCCTAGCCCCAGGAGAGCCCATGGTATACGCCTGGATGGCGCTGCTAGGATTCAGCATAAGCCTCTGGGTGCCAGCTTACAACGCTGCAGTCGCCAGGATAGCTGGAGGCAGCGGCGAGGCCTACGCCACCGCTAACATGGTCAGAAGCGTGACGGGAGCCCCGGCGCCATACCTAGGGGGGCTACTATACGAGGCGGTAGCCCCCTGGGCTCCCTTCGCAGCTAGCTCAGCTATACTAGCTGTCACGGTGCTTGTAGCTGCTACTGTCCTCAGGGCCTCAGAGTCGGGGGCAAGAGGACTAGGGCCTCGACGGCGGCGCCACCGGCTATAAGCAGGAGGGCTGAAAGAGCTAGTAGGGGCCCCCTCCATCCTCCCGTTATCGGAGAGGCAGCCGCCGCGAGGTAGCCCAGGATCTCCAGGGCTCCGTAGCCCAGGGATACTGCCTGGGCTATAGCTGTAATAGCCTCCCCAGGCCCTAGCCCGAGCCTCAGGGATGAGCCAGCCAGGAGAGCGGTCACCGGGATAATAGTGGATACAGCAGCTGCAGCTCTCCTCCTACGAGTTAGTAGGAGGGAGACTCTGCAGTCGGGCGTGTAGAGGAGCCTACAGCGTTTAACCTCTAAGGGCACGGCTATCCAGTAGACTAGTGTCGAGCCCGAGTAAACCACGAGGGCGGCAACGGCGTTGTTCAGCGCTATAACTGCGGCTACATACAGCGGCTCTGCCGGGCTAGCCAGGGCCTTCTCGAGCAGCTCCTCTGCTAGCCCTTGAACCCGGGCCGCCGCCAGGGCGAGGACCGTGAAGGCCGCTACACCCACTGCTACTCGGGTTTCAAGCGCTATGGCCTCTCCGAGCCTCAAGACTCCGTCACCACGGCCTCCACGGCCACCACGCCTTCATTATTCACGGTGAAGCGGAGCAGGGCTCCAGGCTCCTCGAACGGCAGCTCTAACGTCTTCTCCCCCCGGTACTCGCCGGCGGGAAACACTACTACCACGCGAGAGCCGCTCTCCACTTTCACCCCGGGGAAGAGTGGGTGCGCCCCCTCCACCGCTACACCACAGGGAGGCAGATCCGAGCCGACGAAGAAGACCCCCTCTAGCGGGTCGACCGCCTCCACCCGCCCCTGGGGTAGCACAAGTACCGGGCTACCAGGCATGGCATAACCGTCGCCCTCGACTTTAACCTCGAACACGAAATACTCTAGGGGGCCCTGGAGTAGTAGGGAATCTATGCATAACGACTCAGCGACTCCCCAGTCCTCGAGGCCCACACTGACGCCGTCCAGGGAAGCGGAGGCTAGAGGAGGGCCTGCAGCCCCGCCGCCGGGGCCGGGCAGGAGGCTTAGCAGTACTACGCTGCCCCCGAGTATTAGTGCGCCTATCAGGGTGACGATGGCGTAGCTAGCCGTAGCCAGGCAGCCACCGCCACGCTCCAAGGCATATCAACCCGTAGACCTCACCCCTCCCTAGGCATTATAGTAGCGTTTACGGGCTAGCTCTTAACCCCGGCATGGCGACAAGGAGGGCTACACGGGGAGGTGTGAGGGTGTATGGCTTTCGAGGCTATTGTGAGGCCTGAGGGTGTGAGGGCTCACGTGGGCATCATAGGCGGTAGCGGCCTCTACGACCCCGGGATAGTGGAGAACCCTGTAGAGGTGCGGGTCTACACGCCCTATGGGGAGCCCAGCGACTTCATAACTGTGGGCGAGGTTAGGGGCGTCAGGGTGGCGTTCCTCCCTAGGCACGGGAGGGGTCATAGGATTCCCCCGCACATGATAAACTATAGGGCGAATATCTGGGCTCTGAAGGCTCTAGGCGTTAAGTGGGTTGTTAGTGTTAGTGCCGTTGGAAGCCTGAGAGAGGATTACAGGCCCGGCGACTTCGTGGTCCCGGACCAGTTCATTGATATGACTAAGTCTAGGAAGTACACCTTCTTCGACGGCCCGATAACCGCTCACGTCAGCATGGCTGACCCATTCTGCGACGATCTCAGGCAGAAGCTGGTGGAGACCGTGAGGGGCCTAGGCTACCCTGTGCACGAGCGGGGCACCTACGTGTGCATCGAGGGGCCCCGGTTCAGTACTAGGGCCGAGAGCAGGGTGTGGAAGGACGTCTTCAAGGCCGACATAATAGGTATGACCCTAGTACCCGAGGTAAACCTAGCCTGTGAGGCCCAACTCTGCTACGCCACCCTCGCCATGGTCACGGATTACGATGTATGGGCTGAAAAGCCTGTGACTGCTGAGGAAGTGGAGAAAGTGATGAAGAGCAACATAGAGAGGGCCCGCAGGATACTCTACGAGCTGATACCAAAACTCTCAGGCGAGCCAAGCGAGGCCAGGTGCAGCTGCTGCAGGGCGCTCAGCTATGCCCTCGTATAGGGAGCTGGAAGAGGCCCTCGCAGAGGCCATAAGGACCGCCGAGCAACTGGAGCCCCCGAGACTTGAAGGGGAGCCCCTGATAGCGGCTAGCAGGGGCGCCGAGCCACCGGCACAACTATACTATATAGGCCTCCTCCACGGAGGCAACAGGGCCATACTCGCCACTCCAAGCGAGGTAGCATTCCACTTAACACCCTACAGGGAGTACCAGGCCACCCTTGTAGGATTCACAGTCGACCCCAAGGATACGAGGCTCCTCCACGCAGTAGAAGCAGCCCTAACCCTGGGGCTCAAAGCAGTCGTCACGGGCCCGCCCATGCACCCGGCCTACGAGTCGCGCCTGGAGGAGCTAGGAGCTGAGAGGGTAAGAGTGGAGGCCCGCCACCCCCTCCTGGCCATGGCGGTGGCAGCCCTCCACTGGGTGCCCAGGCTCCACGGCTTCAGAGAGGAGAGGTACAGGAGGGAGCTCGGGGAACTGGCTGGGAGCGCTGGCTGGGCTGGCGAGGAGTGGGACGCCGAGATAAGGTCTGCCAGAAAGGAGCCCCCGGCCATGGCCTACTACACGTTCTCAACTAGACCGGGAGCCTACTACTACTGCCGCCTCCACCCGGGCTGCCGCGAGCCCCTACCCCTAGAGGCCATACTAGAGGAGCCCCGAGGAGCCTCGCCGCTAGTCTTCCTAAGCACTGTGGAGGAGCAGAGCTACAAGGACGTTATGCTAGCCGCCAGCGTCAAGGGGGTGAAGCCCGTGCTAGTAAAGATAAACACGGACCCCATAACAGCCGGGTTCTACGCTATGCTAGTAGCAGCCTCCATGCTGGGGAGGATAGCGTGACCAGGGGCTGCGAGGCCCTCCAGGCCCTCAGGAGAGCAGTAGAGGAGAGCGGGAAGTACTTCGACAAGCGTGGGGTTCTGAACAGCGACGGCCGAAGGCTAGTAGCGAGGGCCGCCAGGATAGAGGCCAGGAGGGGCAGGAGGAGAGTGGCACAGCTGCTCTGGAGCTACCTAAAGAACCCCACACTAGAGGAGGCTAAGCAGCTGGCGGTAAAACTCGAGGAATACTACTGCGGAGAACAGGATTAAAGATGGAGAGGAGCCCCTCTAGAAGGCTAGGCTCTCCGCGTCTCCCGTGGCTTGGGGCTCCGAGTGCGGAGAGCTTCCATTACTTCAAGAGGAGGCGGGGCTCCTACTATTTTAAAACGTGATGGGGGCTCGGGGCCTTGGAGGAGGCTGGCAGCATTGCTAGGCTTGCGTTGAAGCTTCGCCGTTTCGCCCTCGACTCTGCAGCAGTCTTCCTAATGTATACTTACAGTATGGCTATAACCGGCTCTATAATGGTGGCGCTTGGCCTGGGCGAGGTTGCCGGCATAGGCAGTCCCCTAGCTGCTGTTCTCGCCGGCGTCGGCGTGGGGGTAGCGATAGGCACGGCTGCTTACATACTCGTGGCTGGGCCCCTCTGGAGGAGGCTTGCCAGCGAGACTGTAGCCGCCTCCAGGATCGTGCTAGTCTTCGCTGCAGGCTTCGTAGCTGCTTACCTCCTGGTTCCTGTGTCTCCTGATTGGTATCCTAGTATCGCGTGGTTCGTGGGGCTCGGGTTGAGCCTCGCCGCTGCGGGCCTGCTCTACTGGGCGCCCCTCGCCTACGCCGGTGCCCTCATGCTTGCCTCTCTGCCGTTCATCGTGTACCTGGCAGTAGTGGATGAGGGGGTTGCTAGCGCTGTGGCCAGCGGTGTCCAGCTCCTCGCCTTCACCCTCAGCGGCGTGGCGGCGCTCAGGAGGGTTGCACGCGATATCATGGGAGATGGATGATGCCCCCATTCATTCCGAGGGACGAGCTGCTGCTCCACCCTAGCAGGCTATCGGTGGCGGTAGCGCTCTACGTGCTGGGCCCCATGAGGATGAAGCAGTTGAAGGAGGTTACGGGGCTGAGCTGGGGCAGCCTCGAGAGGGCCGTTGATAGGCTGCGGAGCGAGGGCGTGGTGGCGGTGGAGTATGTGCCTTCAAGGGATGGGGTTGGGGTTAGGGTTAGCCTCACAGAGGAGGGGAGGGCCAGGCTTGAGAGGCTACTTGAGGCCCTCTCCAGCATCGCGGGGCCTCGAGGCCCTGAGGAGAGCTATGAAGCCGGTGAAGGGTAGGCTCCTGGGGCTGGGCCTCGTAGCCCCGGGTACGGCCTCGACCTCCCTCCCCGAGACCTCGTACACGGCTTGCAGCGTGTAGGGCGCGCCCCCGGCGGCCCAGGAGGCGAGCTTCTCCACCTGGTTATAGGTGGGCACGAACACCACTGCCGGGGCACCCGGGGGGAGGCGGGGCCTGAGCACCTCCAGAGCCCTCCAGGGATCGGGCATGTCGAGTACTACGGCGTCGAATCTGTCCTCGGGCTTGAGGGCGTCGCCGCTCCTGGCGTCGCCCAGCCTGAGGTCCACGCAGCCGCTTAGCCCGGCTAACTCGAGGTTGCGCCTAGCAGCTTCAAGGTTCTCCCTGCGAGCCTCCATGCTCACCACGAGGCCGCCGGGGCAGACGTGGAGGGCTAGAACCGTGGTTAGGAAGCCGCTGCCGGTGCCGGCCTCGAAGACGGTCTGCCCCGGTGCTAGGCCTGCTAGGAGGGCTACGAAGCCAGAGTCCTTGGGGTATACTACCTGTGTGCGGCGCTCGTAGAAGTGCTCCATTAGCTCTGTCACCGTGGGGGGAGCCACAGTGACCCTGCCAAGCCTTCCCTCGAAGACGGCGCCCCACCCCTCCTGGATAACCCTGGAGGCCTTGACGACCCCCGCAATGGTCTGGTAGACCTGGCCCTGGCGCAGTACAACGTAGTAGCTTCTCCTCTCCCCGTCGAGGGCCTCCGCTATTAGCACCGCGGGGCAGCCGTCGCGGGGCTCAACGCATCTATCCCCAAACCTTGACCCCGGCGACACGCTCCAGCACCACCGGGGTCACGTAGGCCTCTATCAAGGCGGCTATAAAGAGGGCGACGAGCAGCAGGAGCGATGCCCCTCCCAGGACCCTCTTAACATCGCTTATACTCCTACACGTGGCCACGCAGTACAGCCCGGCAGAGCTAGCCAAGAGCACCGCTGGGATCTCTACTATCCCGTGAGGCAACACCCCCGCCAGGAAAGCCTCTACACCCAGGCCCTTCTCCACGGCGACGAACCAGGCTACGAGGCCCACAACATAGCCGTTAAAGAGGATCAGGAGCAATCCAGGGACTACGAGCAGGCTCAACACCATTATGAAAACGCCGGTTAAGACATTGTTCACGTAGATCAGTATAGCTAGCTCTGCCTTGCTGCCAGCCCTCTCAGCCAATCCACCGATACTCGCACTAAGAACCTCGAGGAGCCCCTCGCTGGGGAAGAGCAGGCCGAGGACGAAGCCCAAGAGGAAGGCCGTCGGAGGCGCCAGGAGGGCTATCAGCCTCCAACGCCTAGCATCCAAGCCTAACCTCAACCCTACAACCCCTCCTAGGGCCTACTGCTTTTCACATCTAAGCGCTGCGGTAGGGGTAATCAGCGCCAGCAGCTCCCCTCCCCCAGGTCCCGGGGCCTCGGCTCTAATCACTGCAGCCGCCCCGGGCTCCATGGCTATGGAGCCGCCTACGAGGCTTGCGACCGCCTCCTCCATGCTGGGGTTGTGGCCGACGAGCACTAGGGGGCTCCCGCCCCAGTACTCCTCAAGTATGTCCTGGAGGGCGTCGGGGCCGAAGTCGTCGGGGTGGAGTCTGGGATCAAGCCTTGCACTGCCACCAGTAACCCTAGCAATGATCTCCGCGGTCTCAGCAGCCCTCCTAAGGGGGCTGTAGAGTATGACCGGGGGCTCGTCGAGGGGGAGGAGCCTGGCGACTGCCTCAACGCCGCGCCTCCCCTCATCGGTCAGCCGCCGCTCCTCGTCCCTCATCCCCGGCCTCTTACCCTCAGCCCTCCCATGCCTCATCAACACCACGAGCAAGACCAGGTAACCCCCTCCTCCAGGCTTTAGCCCCTCCGGTACCTACCCATGAGGAGGGCGTGGCCCAGCACCCTCCCCTTCATGGCGGCGAGCACCCTGTCAGCCGTGACGCCAGGCGGGAGGCCTAGGCTCTCGACGCTCAACGCGTGGAGGGCGAAGAAGTAGCGGTGCTCCCCGTGCCACCGGGGCGGGCATGGGCCGCCGTAGCCTATCCTGCGGAAGTCGTTGACGCCGTGAACCCCTATCCCCGCTACCCTAGCACGGCTAGGCACCCCCTCGGGCAGGCCGCTCCTAGAGGCTGGTATATCGTAGAGCACCCAGTGGATGAAGGTGCCCCTGGGGGCGTCGGGATCATACATTATCAGGGCGTAGCTCTTAGTAGCCTCCGGGGCGCCCCTCCACTCCAGGGGAGGACTTACATCGGCCCCGTCACAGGTGTACCTAGCGGGTATCGCCTCGCCATCCCCGAAGGCGGGGCTCGAGAGCCTGAACCCCACGCCCTCCCTCAATACATACTCTACACTCAACCCCGGGCACCCCTACTATTATACGAGGATGTCATCCGGGGTTTAACCTGTGGATTCACAGCGGGCAAGAGCCTCTGCAGCGGCATCCTCAAGCCTCCTAAGAGCGCGTAACGCCTCCCCCAGCTCCCGGGGCCCCCCGTAGAGCCTAGCCTCAGCCAGCAAGTCGGCCCTCAGAAGGGAGGCAAGCCTCCGGAGCTCCCTGACTAGGGCGTCGAGGCTCTCGCAGTCCCAGCCAGCCTCCCTCAAGGCGGCTGCTCCAGCCTCTGCGAAGCCCTTGACGGCAGAGGCGAAGCGGCTAGCCAGGTCGCCCCTATGAGGCCCCCCGGTGAGGGGGCCCCCGCCCTTCACCGCCTCGCGCCACACAGCCCGGTAGTAATCCTCAGCTGACGCCTCCCACCACCTCTAGCCCCCGGGACACAGCGGCGATTGAATAGCCCAGGAGGAGCACTCCTGCAACGGTGAAGGCTAGGTTAGGCTCTGGACTATCCCAGTTGAAGAGGGGGAGCCTAACCCTGCGCCCCCGGAAATAGACGCCTCCAGGGGTCAGGGCGTCCAGGGCCAAGTGGCTCAAGCCCCCCACAGCAGTAGCGAGCCCGGCCCCGAGGGACTCGGTAAGCGGCAGGCCGAGGGATAGAGCTACAAGGAGGCCGGCAGCGAAGCTTAGGGGGGCAACAGTCTCGAGGCTGTGAGTAAGCTTAGTACGGTAAACCATGCCGCCACGCCTCTCATGCCCCCCAGCATCTATCAATGCATTAATAACGCCGGCTAGGAGGGCGGAGGCCACGACGCAGACAGCGCCGCAGCCCAGGGCTGCAGCCGCAGCGCCGGCAAGGCCCGACCCGAAAACCACGTGAGTAGAGGTCCTCAGAGCCCACACCCCAGTAATGTATCCTTGAATGCCCGGAGCGGAATCATTTAACTATAGACTACTCTAGCTCTAGTTTAGCGTGCTCCTCTAGCCTCGCTGGGGAATCACTGGCAGCAGCCTTCAATAGCTTTACACGGCTCTCCAAATCCCTCCTAGAAGAGTCTAGATCGTCATTGTAGACGGGCAGAGCGCCCATGGCCAGGGCTTTGAGTAGCGGCTGCCTCGGGCCCTGCGAGGCGGTGACTCCAAGCTGTTTCCGCGCCAGGATATTGTTGGGTATGAATTCTGCGCCGCTGCAGTGGGGAAGATCTTCTTCCAAGGCCTCCCCACCTTGCTCCTCTTTTTATTCACTAGCCCGGGAGGCCGGGGCTGCCCTCTCTCCGGGGCTGGGTTTGGGCTTCCTGGTTTGGGTGAGTAGCGGGTGGGTTGACTGGATTCTATTCTACTGGTTCCACGGTTATATTTTGCCTGTCGTTCGCGGGTTCTGACAGGTTTTTAGCTGTGCGTTGTAGGCTTTGAACATTCAATTCTCATATATAGTTATATTAGAATATGTCTTATGAATATATCTGTGGGGCGTGGGTCGAGGATGGCGAAGCCTAGAGTTCTAGTGCTGGGCGGCGGCCCCGGGGGAGTCGTTGCCGCTGTCAACCTTGCCAGGCGGCTGAAGGGAGAGGCCGAGGTAACGCTCGTCGACAAGACGGGACGCCACCTCTACCCGCCCAGCCTCCTCTGGGTCATGACCGGTATGAGGAGCCTGGAGGATATCCAGAGGCCCTTATCCAGGCTCCAGCGACGCGGGATAAACGTGGTAGTCGGGGAGGTTAGGGAGATAGATCCCGATGAGGGCAGGGTCGAGACTAGCAGGGGCCCCCTAGAGTACGACTACCTGGTCGTAGCCCTGGGCAGTGTTGCGAGGCCCGAGAAGGCTGCCGTCCCCGGGGTCAGGGAGTGTACCCCCTGGACCACTACAGGTGCTGAGGAGTGCAGGAAGCTCCTCTCCTCTCTACGCAGGGGCGGCAGGGTCGTGGTTACTGCTTGGGGCTTCCCCTATAAGTGCCCGCCCGGCCCCTTCGAGGCAGCGTTCCTAGTCAAGTACCTTCTCGACCAGCGTGCCGCCGGGGGCAGGGTAACTGTGGCCCACTTCTGGCGGGAGCCTATGGAGCCCTTCGGGCCCAAGCTCGTTAGGATCTTCAAGGGCTTCATGGACCGGTATGGCGTGGAGTACGAGGCGGGATTCGAGCCCGTGGAGGCCGACGGCTCCAAGGTTACTGGGAGGGATGGCAGGAGCCTGGAATACGATCTCCTTATCTACGTGCCCGTCCACGAGCCTCCCGAGGCGCTGGCCAAGAGCCCCCTAGCTAGGGATGACCTGGGAGGCTGGATGAATGTAGACAAGAGGACCCTGAGGCATCCGAGGTACAGTAACGTGTGGGGAGTGGGCGACATAATCGCCCCCGCCATGGGCCTCGGGATGGCCGGCGTCTTCGCCCACTTCCAGGCGGAATACGTCGCCAGCCAGGTGGCGGACGAGGTGCTAGGCACCAGCATGGGCGAGCACTACAACGCCAGTGGAGTCTGCGTCATGGACCTCGGCTACGCAGGGGCAGCGGTGTACTGCGACTTCGCCCCCAAGATATATGGGGGCGCCCCCTACCCGGAGTGCACGGTTATAGGAGGCATGAAGGCCTTCAGAGCCCTCAAGATAGCCTTCGAGAGGTTCTGGCTTGAGAAGTGGTTCGCGTGAATCCCGGGGGTGGTGAATGGGATGGCGGCTAGCCAGGAGCACAGGCTAGACCCTGAGAGGCTCGAGCGCCTAATGGCCGCTCTAGAGGAGAACGCTGAGGCCCTAGAGACACTGCTCCGCCTGGTAGGCGAGCTGAAGAGGAGCGGCTTGCTCGACGCCATGCTAGCTATCGTAGAGGCGAGCGACGAACTCTTCAGCGCCATGGCTACGCAGGAGACGGCGAAGCCCCTCGGCAACGCCATGATGCTACTCTACCTACTAGGAAACCTCGACCAAGACCTGCTGATGGCTGCCGCAGAGAAGATGCCAAAGTGCATGGACGAGGCTAGGAGGGTTGCCAGCGAGGAGAGGCCCATGACGCTGAGGGAGATGATAAGAACCATAACAAGCCCGGAATTCGCGGCGGCACTAAGGGCCTTCAAGGCGGTCATGGCCTGCGCCAGGAGCAACGGCCAAGGATAAAGGGTAGAAACCAGCTCTCCCCCAGGGGCCCTCCTGAGGCGCCTCCCCTCTCCAAGGGATTTTTAACAGTGTGTTCTCCCGTTGAGAAGAGTCTCCTGCATGTACTAGCTTCTTTAGCCTTCCAAGGCTCCCCGAATTTATGCGAAGGTAGTGTTGCGCGCGGCGGTGGCTGCAGGAGCGGTTCTATTCCTCCTCGTACTAGCCTATCTCCCCGTCTTCACTCCTCTGGGGCGGAGCAGCTTGCTGCCCCTCTACTGGTCCCTCCTGGGCATGGCCGCCCTTGCTGTGGCATGGCTCGCCACTAGGGGGTGGGGTAGGGGTGGCTGAGAGGCTGCTACTAGGCCTCGCGGTCCTCGCGGGCTACATCGCTGCTGGCACCGTGCTGGCTGTATGGGTTAGGAGGCGTGCTGGCCGCGGGGAGGCCGAGTTCTTCGTCGCTGGCGGCAGGCTCGGCGGCCTGCTCGCTGCGTTCACCTATGCAGCCACCACTTACAGCGCCTTCATGATAGTCGGCTTGGTTGGCTTCTCCTACGCAACCGGGGCGGGGGCACTCGGCTTCGAGCTAGTATACTATATTGCTACCGTGGGCTTGCTAGTCGTGTTCGCCAGGCGTGTAAGGAGGATGGCGGGGGAGAGGGGCTGGATCAGCCCGGGTGAGATGCTGGCAGACCTCTACGGGGCCCCCTGGCTTGCGGGCCTCGCCAGCCTCGTCTTCCTAGTGAGCCTGGTGCCCTACGCTGCTAGCCAGTTGAAGGGCGTGGGGGAGGCGGTGGCAGGCCTCGGCGGAGGCTCCGAGCAGCTGTACCTAGCGGGGATAGCCGCTGCAGCCCTAGTAATGATCTTCTGGAGCCTAGTAGCGGGTATCTGGAGCGTCGCAGTGACGGACGCCTTCCAGGGCCTGTGGATGCTTGTCAGCGCTACAATGCTGCTCCTCTGGCTAGCCCTCCACCTCTCCTCCTCGGGCCTAGGCCCCTGGGAGGCCTACGAGGTGCTCGCCGAGGCGGGCTACCTGGGCTTGACTGGCTTCTGGAAGCCGGCGGTATTCCTAGCCTTCACCCTGCCATGGGCTTTCTTCGCCGCCACTAACCCCCAGGTGGTGCAGCGCCTCTTCCTCCCCAGGGATGACGCCAGTGTGGCGGCTATGATAAGGTGGTTCGCGGTCTTCGGCCTCTACTACACCCTCCTAGTAGTAGCGGTGGGGCTACTCGCGAGGGCTGGCGTGGAGGCTGGCGTGCTCGGCTTGAAGCCCGAGAGGATAGACCAGGTGACGCCCCAGCTCCTAGCCCTCACCCACCCCCTCCTAGCAGCGGCGGTCTTCACTAGCATAGTAGCGGCGGCTGTGAGCACCGCTGACAGCATAATACTAACGCTGGCGAGCAGCGCCTCCAGAGACATAGGGGGCATTGCTCTACGGCTCCCCGAGGAGAAGAGGCTACTCATAGGCCGCCTGGCAGTAGTCGTGTTCGCCCTCATAATAGCGGCCGTTGCAGCCGCCAGGGCTGCATACATAGTTGCATTGAGTGTGCTGAGCAGCATGATGCTCCTAAGCCTAGCCCCAGCTACGCTGCTAGCATGGCTGGGCAGGAGGGGCGATCCGAGGCTGGCGGCGGCCAGCATAGTGGTGGGCCCCTTAGCTGTGGCTGCAGCTCTCCTCTACCTAGGCGACCCCAGGAAGGTGTTCACCTTCACCCTGCTAGGCCTCCCCCTGAGCGCCTGGATACTAGTAGCTAGCTCCGCCCTAGCCCTGGCCAGCGTAAAAATGGGAGGGGGGCGATTGAAACAGTCTAAGTAGTACTGCCAGCCTGTAGCCCCTGAACACTCAACATATTATCCCACGGAGCGTGGGGATCCTTGGCCGTGGAAGCCTCTACTACCCCTTTGGTTGAGCCTGAGTGGCTCAAGGAGAACCTGGGCAAGCCCGGCGTCAAGGTTGTAGAGGTAGACTATGACCCCAGGACGGCCTATAATCTAGGCCACATACCAGGAGCGCTCCTAATAGACTGGAGGAGGGACCTCAACAAGTACCCGGAGCGGGACATCATAGACAAGGAGGGCTTCGAAGCCCTCATGAGCAAGCTGGGAATCAAGAATACAGACTTCGTAGTGCTCTATGGCGACTACAATAACTGGTTCGCTGCGTTCGCTTACTGGATATTCAAGATATACGGCCACGAGAAGGTAGCACTCCTCAACGGCGGCAGGAAGAAGTGGATAGAGCTGGGCTACCCCATGGAGAAAGGGGAGCCCCCGAAGCCCGAGCCAAGCAACTACAAGGTTGAGAGGGTCGACCTCACCCTGAGGGCCTACTTCATAGACGTTATGAAGAGCCTCTGGCGCAACGACGTTGCCCTGGTAGACGTGAGGAGCCCTGCAGAGTACAAGGGCGAGGTGACGGCGCCGCCTGAGTACCCTAACGAGGCGGCCCAGAGGGGCGGCCACATACCTGGAGCAGTCAACATACCCTGGAGCCTCGCCGTCAACGAGGACGGCACCTTCAAGCCCGTAGAGGAGCTGAGGAGGCTCTACGAGGAGAAGGGGGTAACGCCTGACAAGGAGGTGATAGTATACTGCAGGATAGGGGAGAGGGCGGCCTTCACATTCTTCGTCCTCAGAGAGCTGCTGGGGTACAAGAGGGTGAGGGTCTACGACGGTAGCTGGAGCGAGTGGGGCAACATGGTTGGTGCCCCGGTTAAGACGGGCGAGGAGCCTTGAGCATGGATGACGTGAAGGTTATAGACTTCAGGAAGCTCGAGGACAAGTGCGGCGCTGACAAGCTAGAAGCATTCAACCGCTACATATTCATGGTGGCGAGGCCCGGCCAGGCCTACAAGGTAATAGCTAGAGACGCCGACACATGGTACGCTATAAAGGAGCTGGCAGGGGAGTACGGCTTCGAAGTATTGGATGACGGTAGGGAGGAGGACTACTACTACGTAGTCATAAGGCTCCCCTCCTAGCGCCACGCCTCCTCACATAAGCCAGGGCTTTTTCCACGCTATGAGTAGGCAGGCTACAAACCCCCTCCTCGCATACATAGATAGTAGCCCTCCCAGCCAGCGCAGGCATGCTCCTAGCATACCCCGCAGTCCTCCAGAGGTAGCCATCCTCCCTGTTAACCGCTAGAGTAACGTAGTGGCGGGGCTCAGCTGCTAGCCCCTCGAGAGCCCTCATCCACCCCTCACCCTCAGCTAGTACCACGTCGAAGCTAGGCCCCTCCAGGAGATCCAGGGCTACGAGGGCGTACGGCATTCCTGCGGGGGCCTCGGCCGCGAGGCCCGCCAGGGGGCCGGCGGCCCTCCTAGCAGCCTCCAGAAGACTGTTATCGTCTAGGAGCCTGCCAAGCCTAGCCATAGCCTCCACGCCCATAGAGTACCCCGTGGGATATGCTCCCTCGCTCCTCTCCACGATGCCCCCAGGCTTGAGCCTGAGGCTCCCGTCGCTAGCCTGGAACCTTAGGGCTCCGCGGGCTAGGCAGTGAGCCAGCTCGAGGAAGCGGTCCCTGCCCGTGACGCTGTGCAGCCCCAGCATGCCGAGGGCCAGGTGGGTGTAGTCTGGGAGTAGAGGCTCCCCGTAGGCCTCCCCCCGGGCGTAGGCTCTGCGGGGCTCGCAGCCGTCCAAGAGCTTAGCCTCTAGCCGGCGCGCCGCCTCAACCGCTAGATCCAGGGCTCCGTCGACCCCTGCAGCGGCTAGGCTCGCGAGGCCCCAGAGGGCTAGGCCGTTCCAGCTCGCTAGCACCTTGTAGTCCGCCGCGGGCCTCGGCTTCGCCTTCCTAGCCTCGAGGAGCCTCTCCGAGACCTCGTCTATGAGGCTGAGGAGCTCGTCGAGGCTAAGGCCTAGCCTCTCAGCGGCTCTGGGGAGGGGCTCGCCTACGTAGAGCAGGTTCCTCCCCGTCCTTTCCCTAGTCGCCTCGTCGAGGTAGTTGCCCTGGGGCTCCACGTTGAAGAGCTTCTCGGCAAGCGGGTAGAGGCCTCCTAGAGCGTCTCTCAGCTCCTCCACTGTCCACGTATAGTAGAGGCCCTCTACCCCGCCGCTCTCGGCGTCTAAGGCGCTGTAGAAGCCGGCTTCGCCCAGCATCTCCCTCTCAAGGAACCTTACTATGCCCTGGGCGGCTCTCAGGAGCACCGGGTCCCTGGCTATCCTGAGGGCCGCTCCTAGCACGCGAGCAATGCACGCCTGGTCGTAGAGCATCTTCTCGAAGTGGGGGAGCCTCCAGTAGCGATCCACACTATACCTGTGGAACCCGCCCCCCACCCAGTCGTGTATCCCGCCTGAGGCCATCCAGTGCAGGGTCTCAAGCACCATCGACAAGGGCTCCCTCAGACCCCGTCTATAGTGGACCGCGAGGAGGGCCTCCAGGAGAGGCGCCATGGGGAACTTGGGCGCCGCGCCGAAGCCGCCGTACTCGGCGTCGTAGGCCTTCCGAGCCCAGTCGAGGAGCGAGTCGAAGAGGTCATCGACTGGAGGCCCAGTGTGGGGCGCCCTAGTCAACGCCTCCCCGAGCACCTTGCCAGCATACTCAGCCACCCGCTGGGGCTCGCCCCGCCGCCAGGCATCCTCCACGGCCATCGCCACCCTCACCAGCTCCCCTGGCGGGAGGTAGGTGAAGGCGGCGAAGGGCCTCCCATGCTCGTCGGCCAGCACGTTAAGGGGCCACCCGCAGGCGCCCCTCACGGCCTGACAGTAAGCCATGTAGTACTCATCCACATCGGGCCTCTCCTCCCTATCAACCTTAACAGGCACGAACACCCTGTTCAGCCACTCAGCCACAACCGGGTTCCTGAAGCTCTCCCTCTGCATCACATGGCACCAGTGGCAGCTAGAGTAGCCTATGCTAACGAAGAGGGGCTTCCCAATACTGCCTAGCCTCTCCTCAACCCACTCCCAGGTGACCCACCTTACAGGGTCGCAGGCGTGCATCCTCAAGTACGGGCTCCTAGCGGAGGCCAGCATATTCGGGTTATCACACTCTACATCGCCAGCCAAGGACAGGTACTCCCCCGTACTACGGGGGAGTGCAGCGGGGGAGAGTTAGCCCTGGATACTTACCCTGCGCGGCTACAGCTCCACCCGCCCGCCCTCACCCATAAATAAATTCCATAATACCGAGGCTCCTCTCACGCCTCGTATTGGGAGCATCCCCTTGCTACTTTAAACATCTCCTTTATCATTGATAGCTCTGGCTCGCTGACGCCGAATAGCTCTGCAGCTAGGCGGTCTATCCTCTCCTCTAGCTCCCGCAGTTTCTCAGCGTCGCCCTGCCTGGCCGCCTCGTGGGCTTTCTTGGATAGACTGGCTATTTCGTTGTGTAGCTTGTTTCTTCTATCGAATTTTGGGATGCTCAGGTCTTGTATGTTGCTCGCGGTGGTGTATAGCGAGACTAGCTTCACTATTATCGAGTTGAGGATGCCTGCTACATAGTATGCCTCGTCGGCGTCGTTGAGTGGTATGAAGAGTACTGTGTGATCCGGTACTATGGGTTTGCCTGAGGGGTGGGGCTCTATGACTGTCACGCTGAACCCGTATTTTGATAGCCTAGAGGAGACCTCCTTCCAGGCTACCTTGTAGGGTGCGAGGGAGGGCCTGGCATTGAAGACGTAGTAGAATGGGGGAGCCCTGCGCGCCGTTTGTTCAACCTTCTGTAGCGCCTCCAGAATGCTAGCGCCCCGCTTCCTCAGATCCCTGTACACCTTCAGCGCAGACTTGTAGGGCTCCCCCGATCTACTGATCAGGTCGTCGAAGAACTCGGCGAAGTACTGCCATGCATGGGGGTACCTCGTCTTTAACTCCTTGTAACTTAGGACTTCTCCCTTGCTAGTCACTGGCAGGATTATGTGCGTGCCGCTCAGCTCATACTTCCACTTGTCGAGGTCTCTGCCCTTGATTAACGGGTACACTAGGTCCTCCTCGACATGTACAGTTATTTGTCGTGTTCTCCGTCTTCCGCTGGCCTGGTTTGAGACTAGCACTAGCCCGTCTCTCCGCTCCTTGACGTCCACGAAGTAGACGCTGTTCAGCCCCGTGTAGACGCCGGCATAGGCCCTGTAGCCGCCTTGACCCCCTACTATCTTCCCCAGTATACTGGCGATAGCCGGGTCTATCACTTCTATCCATTGGGACTCGGGGGAGCCAGGCACCAGGGGCACCATGAACATCTGCAGCCTCCTAGTGCTCCTCTCTACCTCCTCTAGCTCCGCCTCGACTGGCATACTCCGGGCGCCGCTCTTCCACACAACACACTCTACGGGGAAAGAGGTGGCGGCGCCCTTCTCAGCTACCAGCACGGCAGTCCTGTTCTGGGCGCCCTCGAAGGGAAGAAGCTCCTCCAGGTCGTGAACCTTGAGGATCCTAGCCTTCACATCCCTGACCCCCCTCGCGAAGAACCTCCTGAAGCCTTCGCCTGCCTTCGACACGAAGACGGTATAAGTTATGACGAACCCGAGTTTACCGTGATCCTTTAGGTAGAGGTCTATGGAGCGCGCTGTGAAGAGCATGGAGAGGTCTCTCTTAACCCGCCCGATGCTGGGAGCGCCCTTCCTCGGGGGGACGAGGCCGTACCTAGCCCAGAGACTCTCCGAGGCCCGCCTATAGGCCTCGGGTAGGTTCTCCCAGTTAACCCATGGAGGGTTGCCTACCACGTAATCGAATCTCCCCTTTAGTAGCGGCGCGAAGGCGTTCCTTATTATCGATATCCATACGTGGTTCTCTCCCTTCTCCTCTAACTTCAGGAATAATCTGTAGAGCTTCTTTAAGCGGCCATGGTCTATGGTTGAGTCCTTCCCGAGTCTGGGCTCCAATCTGACCCTGAACAGCTCTAGGAACTCGTCTTCGCCGTAGAAGCTTCTAACCCCGTACTCTATAAGGTTTAAAAGCTCGCCTAGGAGGCCCTCATCGACTATCTGCTTCGGTACCTCGAAGACTCCCACCGAGGTTCTCAGGATGTAGAAGGAGCCGTCTAGGGCCGTCCTAGACTCTACTAGGATAGAATCCGCCAGGTAGACTGGTATCTCCTTCTTCCCTCTAGCGTAGGACAGTATATCCGCTATCGCTAGCAGGTAGTTCGTCCTGGCGGCCAGCACTGCTAGGGGGTTGAGGTCGTATCCCACCAGGTTCTTCAACACGTAATCCGCCATTATGTCCTGCATGAAATGCTTCTCCGCGTAGCTCCTCAGCCTCCTGAGGGCTATCACGAGGAACGTGCCAGAGCCGCTGGCCGGGTCTAGAAGTCTCAGCTTGAAGGGGGCGAGGGGATCATCTCTAGCTAGCTCCTCGAAGTACTCCTCGGTGTAGCCTACTTCGTCTAGCACGAGCTCGGCTAGCCAGTCAGGGGTGTAGTACTCGCCTAGGTCGTGCCTTATCTTCTTAGGGACTAGGTGTTGGTAGAGGCGTTTTAGCAAGTCCCTAGTACTCTCTGGCTCCAGGTGGGGCGTCGCGGGCTCGTAATCGGCGAGCTTCCTGGCGATCCCCGCTATAACGTCTGCCAGCTCCTGGTCTAGCACGTCAAGATACCAGGAGAAATAGTCCCCCTCGATGAAGTTGGTGATGCCTAGCAGCCTCTTGAATATGCCCCCGCTCTCCAGCTCCTCCAGGGCCTTCCTAAGCTCGCCTACCCCCCGCATGTAGGCGTCCTCCAGCTCCGCCACGTACGACTTGAGCCATCTCCCAGCTCCGTACAGGTACGCTATCTCAGCTGCCAGCAGCTTCATTATCAAAGCATAGTAAGTGTGTATGGCGAACAGCAGCGCGTCATAATCCACATCGCCACCGGTGACGCCATACTCCTTTTCGAGGCCCCTAAGCTTCTCAGGGCTGTAGCCTGTGGCCTGGGTGAAGAGCCTCCTCCAATCCTCGAACAGCATCCTTACCCGTCGGCTTTCCGAGGAGGTGAGCCTCCGGTACAGAGTTTTCACGGCCCTCTCAGCCAGCGGGCTCATCTTCCCGGTCTTCGGGTGCCTCCCGAAATCTGTTAGAAGCTCCTCTACTCCCAGCCTCTTCCTCCTTAAGCCGCGCAGCGCCTCTATCAGCTTAATCACGCTTTCCCTGTTTATATCGTAGGGGCCCCGCAGCACCCACTGCCCCGTCACATGATTGTAGCGGACGAAGGCCACTCTATCACTTATTATTATCCCGAGGAAGTCGCGGTAGCGCTCCTCCACCCCAGCCTCCGCTATAATATACCTGGCGACCTGCTCCTTAGCCCTAGCTATGTCACCCTCAGCCGAGAGCCTCCCAGGAGCCTTATACTCCACGATAACGTGGCCGTATAGCGCGTCAGCCCTCCCCCCAGACACAAAGGTATACTCATACCTACCTATCCAATTGACCCCCAGCGGCTCGAGTATCTTCTCCTCTATGCACCTAGAAGCCCTGACACGTAGATCCTCCTCGGTACGGGCGAGCCTGGCAGCAGTCTTCAAGCACGTCATAACTTCATCAACGTCTATCTCCCGAAACAATGGCAAGATACCAGCCTCTCAGTATACAGAACCCCCTTCACCTCTACACTGGAGGTGAAAGCCCCGCAGCTTAAGGGGGGAAAGGGGAGGGAGGCTAGGAGTGAAGGCCGCCCGGTAAAAACCCGGGGGGGAGTGCTCATGCCTCCTTTCGGCCGGCGATGTTACTGCATAATTGTGTGGTGCCTAGCTATACCTAGGTTTGGATAACGGGGGCTGGGCTGCGGGTTGAGCGGGGAGGTCGAGGTTAGGGTTCTCCGGGATCCGAGGGAGCTTGAGGAGGCTGTGGAGGTTCATGCTAGTGCGTGGGGTAGCAGGGATTATAGGGAGGTTGCGCCTGCTCATCTCCTGAGGGGTCTCGTGGATAATGGTGGCCTTGTACTCGGCGCCTTCATAGAGGGCCGCATGGTGGGGGCTAGCTACGGCTGGTTCGTCCACCCTGAGAGGGGGGAGCCCTACTTTTATAGCCACGCTACTGGCGTGGCGGAGGGGTTCAAGTATAGGGGTGTTGGGTTTGCTTTGAAGGCGAGGCAGAGGGAGGAGGTGCTGGGGAGGGGGGTTAGGCTGATTAAGTGGACGTGGGACCCGCTTCAGAGCCTGAATAGCAGGTTCAACCTGGCGAAGCTCGGCGCCGTGTTCAGGGAGTACCACGTGAACTACTATGGTGAGATGACTGACGAGATAAACAGGGGGCTTGGGAGTGACAGGGTGAAGGCGGAGTGGTGGCTCGACTCAAGGCTGGTATCCCTAAGGCTCTCCGGGGAGCTCAAGAGCCCCAGCTACGAGGCCCTCGCCTCGCTCGGGGCCTGGACTGCCCTACCCCACCCGGAAGACTCGCCGGCGCCTAGGGAGCCCGGGGAGCTTGAGCCGCTAGGTGATGTAGCCCTGGTAGCTATACCGGTTAGCGTGGGCGAGGTCAGGGAGAGGTACGGCCTTCGAGCTGCGGTGGCGTGGAGGAGGGCAACGAGAGCGGCGCTGAGGAGCCTAGTCAGCCAGGGGTACATCGGGGTGGACTACGCTAGGGACCGGAAGGGTCGCCCCTACCTGGTGCTAGTGAAAAAGCCTCTACGCGACGTGCTGGAAGCCAGGCTGCCATGGATCCACGGCTGAAGGGGTGGAGGGAGGGGTTCAGCCTTCTCCCAGGAGCCTCGCCGCTATAGCAGCCCCCGCTAGGAGGGAGGCTACAGCCACGGCTAGAGCTGCTATCACCGTGAGCCCCTCGCCGACTCCTCCAGCCTCACCATTCAATGGCGAAGCCGGCTCGCCGCCGCCAGGCTCCCCAGGAGCCCCTGCTCCACCCTCCTCTCCAGTTTCCCCGGCGGGCGAGCTTGTGGGAGCCCCTGTCCCCTTCCCTCCTCCAGTCTCCTTCTCCTCGCCTGGCGCGGGCTGTGCAGGAGTCTCAAGCCATGAGAGGAGTAGGGCTGTATACGCTGCCTCAGCTGCAAGCCTCTTCTCGCCTTTAGCATTTGCCCACTCGTAGAGCTGTAGTAGCGCCTGGGCTGCGGGGCCGCCTGTGGCTGCTAGGCTAGCCGCGTTGCCGGGGTCTATAGAATAGGGGGACGCCACCGCTGCCAGGGCCTTGCCCGCCGCTACCGAGGCGAGGCCCGCTGCCTCAACGCTGCTTGCCGCCGCCGAGGCCGACTTCAGGGCTGACGCAGCCTCTCCTACGGTCTCGTCTCTACCGCCTGTAAGGGCGAGGGCGTATGCTATCGAGTCGCTTGCGAGGCCCATGAGGGCCTTAACTCTCTCCTCCTCCAGGGCTGGCCGGTGCCAGTCGAGGCCTGCTACTAGGGTCGAGGCTCTGGCTAGCCAGAGGGCCCTGGCTAGGTCAACTACAGGCTCTATATCTACTCCTAGTATCGACCTGGGCACCGTGTAGTCGTCTCCGAGCCCTTGGAGGGCTGCCGCCAGGCTGGCTCCCGCCCTCCAGAGGAGGATAGCTGCTAGCACGTCTGACTCGTCGCTCCCCAGCTCTACGCTATTCACTGCCTCCTCGGCCTGGCCAGCCTGCTCCTTGAGGCTCCAGTCTCCCCCACTAGACTCGTTCTTCAGCCAAGCGGCCGCCTGTAGGAGGGCTAGAGCTTCGGCCTCCAGCCTCACGGACGCCATGTAGAGTCCTTGGCTAGCCGCCTCCGAGGCTTCAGAGTGTATCTCCCCTGCTGCATTCACCAGCTGTTCCAGCCACGACGGCGGCTCTCCCAGTTCCTTCCTTAGCCCCTCGTATTCCCCTGCTAGGGTGTTATACACGGTGTCTAGCCCTTCAGGCGCGGCGCCTTCCACGGCGGTCCTACGGGGCTCTAGGTCTATGTTAAAGGCCTTCTGAGCGGCGTCTGCGAGGGTTGCAGCCTCTACCACCTCCACTCCGAGCTGGGAGCCAAGCTCTCTCAGGTCGACCTCTACCGGGACTGTACGCACTATGACTAGGGGGCCTATCCTCTCGGCTACCCTCTCGTAGTCCCTGTAGACTAGCTGGCCCCGGGGCACTATGAAGAGGTTGGCGCCCCAGTCTGCTGCGGCCTGGAGCTTCTCCTTGAGGCCCCCCACGGGGCCGACGCTCCCGTCGGGGAGCATCATGCCAGTCGCCACGAATCTCTGAGTAGAGCCGCAGTCGAGGCCTAGGAGGGCTGCTAGGGTGGCTAGCGCCATGGGTAGCCCGGCGCTGGGGCCGCCTACTATCACGCTGGGGCTCTCAAGGTCGAATATGTAGTCGTACCTCGTGAAGTCGACGCCCGCGGTTAGCGCCGCGGCGAAGGCCGCGAGCCTGGCGGCACCCTGGGTGTCCACCTCGGTGGCCGGACTAGTACTCAAGTATACCCTACCAGTCCCTGGGTACACCATCTTGACGTCAACGTAACCCACTACTCCCCCGCCGCCGCTCGCCACAGCAGCCACGGGGAGCCTACACTCGCCGACTACCAGCTGCTCCTCAGCTGCAGAGACAGCGGCGAGGAAGAGGGGATTAAGGATTAATAGTAGGGCTGCCAGGAGAGCGGCCGCCCCGGCTAGCCTCCTCTTGCTCGGCACCCCGGGAAACCCCTCGAGGTATATAGGTTTAGCCATCTAAAGGTTAAATACTAGCTGGTCGTGCGTGGCGTGAGAGGGCCTCCGCGAGGGCCTCGAACTCGCCTAGCCCGTGATGACCCATCAAGCCCACCCTCACGACGCTCCCCTTTAATCTGCCCATCCCCGTGGCAACTAGGAAGCCCTCATCCTCGAGCACCCGCTTGACTCTGAAGGCGTCTCTAACCTTGAAGGCGGCGACAGTGTGGCTCCACAGATCCTCCTCCCCCGGCAGTGGGGGCACGCCGCTAGAATACACTATCCCAGCTCTCCTCGCGTGGATGCGGAGCCACGCCTCCACGCCTCCCGCCTCCTCTATAACATTCAGGGCCTCCCTGAGGGCGTAGAGAGCGTTGACCGGCGGCGTGAAGGGCGTCTCGCCCCGGTCCCTCAGGAACCTGAGGTGCCTCCAGAGGTCGAGGCTTGGAGGCGCCCTTGCTAGCGCTCCACCGGCTTCTTCGAGCTCCTCAACCGCTCTCCTGCTAAGGGCTACTATGGCAACGCCCGGTATGCTTGCTAGGGCCTTGTGGCTGCAAGTGGCGGCGGCGTATATCCTCTGGGAGACCCTTATATCCTCGCCGCCGGCCCCTGAGACTGTGTCGACTAGCAGCCTCACCCCCTCGGCTTCCAGGGTCTCTGCTAGGCTGTGTAGCTCCCTGAACGCTACTCCCGTGCTCGTCTCGTTGTGAACTACGGCGACGTAGCGGTAGCCGCCTCGCAGAGCCGCCTTGGCTGCCTCGTCAGCGTCGATTGTGGAGCCCCAGGGGGCCGCCAGCACGTCTACCCTGGCGCCCCTCAGCCTGAGGGTGGCTGCTAGCCTCTCGCCGAACTCGCCCCAGCTGAGCACCAGCACCCTCTCCCCTGGAGGCACGAGGCTCCATGTCATCGCGTCTACAGCGGTGGTGCCGCTCCCCGGGAGTACTAGGGCCTCGCCGCCATCCACGTTGAGTAGCCTCTTGAGCCTTCCCACGACGTCTCCTAGTAGCCTGCGGAACTCGCTGCTCCTGTGACTCACTACTCCCCGGGAGGAGGCTGCAAGCACTCTAGGCGCGACCTCCACGGGGCCCGGAGTGAATAGCCGGGGCCTCCCATGGTCAGGCATGGCCGTCTCCGCCTCCTCCACCATTCACGCCTAGAACCCTCAATGCTATCCTAGCAGCCTCCAGGGCTATCCTCTCCTGGGCCTCCCTCGTCTGGCTGCCTATATGGGGCGTGACTATCACCCTCGGATGCCTGAGCAGCTCCAGCTCAGCCCCGCCCCGGGGCGGCTCCTCCTCGAGCACGTCAAGCGCCGCAGCGGCTATCCTGCCCTCTCTCACCGCCTCCAGGAGTGCCTCCGGATCTATTATGGCGCCCCTCGCGGTATTCACTAGTATGGCGCCGTGCTTTACGCATGAAAGCCTCTCCCTGTCAAGGAGGCGCCTAGTCTCCCTAGTCAAAGGTAAATGCACGCTGATAACGTCAGCCTCGCGGAGGCCCCTGCATAAGTCGTAAACAGGCTCCGCCAGCCCCCTCCTAGCCTCAAGAACCTCTGGATAGTCATACGCCTTCACCCGCATACCGAGGACCCGGGCTATCTCAGCAACCCTACTTCCTATCCTGCCCAGCCCCAGTATGAGCAGCGTCTTCCCCCAAAGCTCGACGCCGTAGCCCTTCACCCAGCGGCCCTCCCGGGCGGCTAGGTTCAGCTCCACAATCCTCCTGGCAGCGGCTATCATTAGGCCGACCGTGAGCTCGGCCACGCTCTCAACGGGAGCACCAGGAGTATTGTAGACCTCGACTCCGAGGCGCCTAGCAGCCTCCAAATCTATATTATCAAGTCCTATCCCAGCCCTCACAACAGCCCTCAACCTACCACTAGCACCCGCCTCTAGAACCTCCCTGTCAACACGGGTCCTACCCCTAACTATGAGCACCCGGAAGCCGGGCACGAGGCGTAAAAGCTCCCCGCGCCCAGCCCCAGGCCTATACTCCACCTCAACCCCGGCCCTCACCAACACCTCAAGCAGCCGGGGAGACACCTCGTCAACCACCAGCACGTCACCCACAGCCACGGCGCAGCCACCCTCCTCCAAGCACCCGCCAAATCCAGACCAAAACACTGGAGGGAAACCCCGGGGGAAGCCCCCCCGGGAGCGGGGTATGCTAAGGCTCAGAGGAGGCGGTTACGACGAGTGCGAGGATGAGGAGGCGACGGGCTGGGCCCTGCAGGGGTAGCCCAGCCTCGCCACGGGCCTCCCGAGCCCCACGCCGAGGGCCGCCGCTACGGGCGGGCACTTGGCTGTAAGAGCTACTATAACCCGGGAGGGGCTGGGCCAGCACTCCTCGGTCAGGGCCTCGAAGGCCGCTATCCCCTTAGCTATCACGATGTCCGCCTCCTCTAGGGCCGCTATGGCCTTCCTGGAGACGCTGCTCCTGAAGACTGCGGGGTATATGGTGCCCGTGGAGACAACCTTTACTCCCCGCTTGTCCAGGCCTAGGGCTCTAGCCACCTTCTCGAGGAGCGCTTCTACCTCCCCTGCAGTTACGTCGACCTCGTACTCCTCACCCTTAGCGGTAAGATAGACCTCGGCGCCGTTAGAGGCCAACACAAGAGCGGCGGCTACATCAATCACAGCCTCGCCAGCATTATCCAGGACCCACGCAACCCTAGCAGCCCCCCTCAGCGCCTTAACAGCCTTCGGATCTACGAGGGCCTCCCCCCTAGCCCTCGTATCCCAGAGCATCCTGAAGTCGACGCCATTAGCGCGGGCAACCTCGCCAAGCAGGGACTCTAGGCTCTCGACTAGCCTGCCACGTATAACTAGGAGCCTCGCCAGCGCAGCATCATTCAGGGCAGCCCTCTCTCCTCGGGTGGAGCCCCTAATAGCAGCAAGTAAACGGTATGACTCGAAGAACGCCCTAGTCCTGCTAGGCTCCCCCTCGAGGAACCCCCTCAACCTCTCCTCGGGTAGCCCCTCCCGGGCGTGGAGGAAGCACTCAACACAAGTACCAGGCTCAAGGAACCTCGTCACAAGCTTCCCGAGTCCAGCCGCATCGCCCCCGGCACCCCCAGACACCGAAAGCTACCCTTAACAGGGACCCACCCAGAATTTAAACATGACGCCTCTAAAGGGGGAGAATGGGAGGGAGAGGCCCCCATCGCTCCTCCGATGAGGCCACCAGCCCTGGGCATGGCCAGCCCGGGGCTCGAGAGGGTAAACT
>JALTZJ010000057.1 GCA_027046245.1 Acidilobaceae archaeon | reverse complement strand
CCTGAAAGCTACAGAGCCATCCACACCCACTTTCAGCACCTTGACCCCTAGCCTTGCATCCACGCCCGCCCTTATGGCTAGCCGCAGCAACTCGGCTTCGAGGGCTACCCTGTCAACCCTGTAAATTGCGGATCTCAGCCTGACTATTGGGCTCCCCCCGGCCATGACCTCAACGCCGTCAAAGCGCCTAGCGTCTATAACACGCTTGTTCACCCCGAGCCTCTCAACGAAGCGCAGGTAGTTATCCGAGACAACGCCGGTGCAGTGGGGCGGCACGCCAACATTCTCGTGCTCCTCAAACAGAGTAACCCTGTGGCCTGCCATCGCCAACGCTAGAGCCGCTAGGAGGCCAGCGTGGCCGCCACCAACAACGGCGACCCGCATAAGGGCTTACCAGTAAGTCATGTAGAGGGCCACAGGCGAGCTACTTACGCTATCTCTTTAATCCCCTAATTCAGCCTATACAAACCCCCAGGGGGTGCCCCCGCAGATGGGTGAGAAGGCTCCCTGGAAGGAGCTTGTCGGCGAAATTGAGACGCCCCAGGGCAAGGCTAAGATAATAGAGGTTCACAGGATAGAGGAGCTGGGCCTGGGCGATTACTGGAAGCTCCCCTACTCTATAAGGGTCCTTGTCGAGAACGTGATAAGGCACTACGACGGGTTCAAGGTTAGGGACGTCGACGTAGAGACTGCGGCTGGCTGGCTGAAGTACGCGGGCAATAGGGAGGTACCCTTCCACCCCGCGAGGGTGATAATGCAGGACTTCACAGGCGTCCCGGCAGTCGTGGACCTAGCAGCTATGAGGGATGCTGTAAAGGAGTTCGGGGGCGACCCAGAGAGGGTTAACCCGCTGATACCCGTGGACCTGATCGTAGACCACAGCCTCCAGGTGGACTACTACGGGACGGCCTACGCCTTCGAGCTGAACCTAAGGAGGGAGTACGAGAGGAACAAGGAGAGGTACCAGCTCCTCAAGTGGGCTCAGAAGGCCTTCAGGAACTTCAGGGTTGTGCCGCCGGGCAAGGGCATTATACACCAGGTCAACCTTGAGTACCTGGCTAAGGTGGTCTGGGTCGGCAAGTTCAACGGCGGCCTCTGGGCCTTCCCCGACAGCCTCTTGGGCACCGATAGCCACACAACCATGATAAACGCTCTAGGCGTATTCGGCTGGGGCGTCGGCGGCATAGAGGCTGAGGCAGTGATACTAGGCCAGCCCTACTACATGCTGCTCCCCGAGGTTGTCGGTGTCAGGCTGGTGGGCGAGCTCAGGGAGGGGGTGACGCCCACCGACCTGGTCCTCTACATAACCGAGAAGCTCAGGAAGAAGGGTGTGGTGGGCAAGTTCGTCGAGTTCTTCGGTGAGGGCGTAAAGAAGCTGAGCGTGCCCGACAGGGCTACCATAGCTAACATGGCGCCGGAGTACGGTGCCACAATGGGCTACTTCCCGATAGACGAGGCCACAATAAACTACCTGCTGGGCACCGGCAGGGACCCGGCTCACGTGAGACTTGTGGAGGAATATGCTAAGAGGGTGGGGCTCTGGTACAGCCTCGAAGATCCAGAACCTGCTTACAGCGAGGTAGTCGAGATTGACCTGACCGACGTGGAGCCGAGCATAAGTGGGCCGAGCCATCCGGAGGACAGGATACCCCTGAGGGAGGCCAAGAAGAGGGTTAGGGAGGTCATAGAGGAGTACTTGAAGAGCAAGGGGAGGGGTCCGAGGATAGTCGAGTTCAAGCTCGACGGAGAAGAAGTGGAGCTGACGGATGGAAGCATAGTATATGCAGCCCTGACGAGCTGCACGAACACTAGCAACCCGACAGTGATGATAGCGGCTGGCCTCCTGGCTAAGAAGGCCGTGGAGCGCGGGCTAAGCGTGAAGCCCTGGGTCAAGACTAGCAACGCTCCGGGCAGCAGAGTGGTGCCCGAGTACTGGAAGAGGCTAGGCCTAATGCCCTACCTCGAGGCGTTAAAGTTCCACATCACGGGCTTCGGCTGCACTGTGTGCATTGGCAACAGCGGCCCCCTGAGGCCCGAGATAGAGAAGGCAATCAAGGAGAACGACCTCTGGGTCGCCACGGTGCTCAGCGGCAACAGGAACTTCAGCGGCAGGATACACCCGCTGGCCCGCGGCAACTTCCTAGCCAGCCCGCCCCTAGTGGTGGCCTACGCCCTCGCCGGCAGGATAGACATAGACTTCGAGAACGAGCCCATAGGCCTTGACCCCAACGGCCAGCCCGTCTACCTGAGGGATATCTGGCCGAGCCAGGAGGAGATAAGGAGGGCGATAGAGGAGGCCCTAGACCCGAGCCTCTTCAAGGAGAAGTACAAGGACATATTCAAGGGAGACAAGTTCTGGGAGAAGCTCGAGGCCCCCAGCGGCGTCACCTACAAGTGGGACCCGAAGAGCACCTACATAAGGAAGCCGCCGTACTTCGACAACATGCCGCTGGAGCCGCCGCCGCTCAGGGACATAAGGGGCGCCAGGGTCCTAGTCTGGGCGCCCGATAGGACTAGCACCGACCACATCAGCCCCGCCGGCAGGATAAGCCCGGAGAGCAAGGCCGGCCAGTACCTCCTGCAGCAGGGCGTGCCGCCCAGCCAGCTCAACACCTGCGGCGCCAGGAGGGGCAACCACGAGGTCATGATGCGCTGCACCTTCGACAACCCGAGGTTCAGGAACCTGCTGGTCCCCGACAGGGAGGGAGGCTGGACCATATTCTGGCCCACCGGCGAGGTCATGCACGTGTTCGACGCCGCCATGAAGTACAAGGAGATGGGCACGCCCCTCATAATACTTGCGGGCAAGCAGTACGGCATGGGGAGTAGCAGGGACTGGGCGGCTAAGGGCCCCGCGCTTCTGGGCGTCAAGGCAGTGATAGCTGAGAGCTTCGAGAGGATACACAGGAGCAATCTAGTCGGCATGGGCATACTGCCCCTCGAGTTCATGCCAGGCGAGAACGCCAAGAAGCTGGGCCTAGACGGCAGCGAGGTCTACGACATACTCGGAATAGAGGAGGGCCTCTACCCCGGAAAGATACTCACGGTGAGGGCGACTAAGAGCGATGGCACAGTGATAGAGTTCAAAGTGAAGGCGAGGCTGGACACCCCAATAGAGGTAGAGTACTACAGGCACGGCGGCATACTCCAGTACGTGCTACGCAAGATACTCAAGGAGCAGGGGGTAACTGAGGAGAAGGCCAGGGCCTCCTAGCCCTCAAACCCCAGGATGCGCCTAGCAAGCGAAACCCTATACCCAGTTTTACCCCCACTATAGCCCTCTTCCACGAGCCTGAGAGGCAGGGTGAACCACTTCACCCTCCTCTTCAACGGCCTAGCAACCACCACCGTGCCCCCCACCACCGCCGCATAGTACCCGTTTCTAACGGCGACGCTCACGTTGCACTCGCCCCTAACAGAGAGAAGAGTAACACCGCTAGCCTCAACGAAGCCAGAGGCCACCAGCTGTCTGAAGAGCGAAGCGGCAAGCCTCCTAGGCACGCCAAGCGCCCTAGCGAGCCCCCCAACACCATCAACACCGCCAGAGCAGATAGCCGCTACCGCGGGCAGCAGCCAGGGCTTCTCGACTACCAGCTTAGCAGCAGACACCAACCCAATATACCCCGCTAGAGATCCAAGTACTCATACCGGCGGCGATGAGCAGACGCTGGGTTCCCCGAGGGCCTCTTCAACGAGGGCCCGATGGAGAAATCACGGACCGGGCGAGCCGCCATCCTCCTGGGGGGCCTCGCCTTCTAGTAGCGTGGCTTGGAATGCCAAATGCTACTCCTCACAGCCCCAGTTTTCCTTGGAGGGGCTCGGAGCTTGCACCCCCGCTCACGGCGCCCCCCGGAGATGCTCTTGTAGGCTAGCCACGCTATCTTTACTCTTCTAGGGGTTCCTCACTCTCCAGGGCCGCGGCCTCTATCATGCTCCTGATCTCGTAGATTATCCTGTCGGCCTCCCGCTTCTCCACGTTCTGGCCCCTCTCAACTAGCTCCCTTATCTTGTCCTTGAGCGCCTCCTCTAGGTCGCCCTCGTAGTCGAGCACCGTCTTAGGTATCTTGACAGGGGCTGGCTCGGAGAGGGCGCCCCTCACGACAACCTTGCCGTTGAGGGGGGTTACAAGCAGCACGCCAACGGGCTTCTCGTCTAGCACGGCCTCAAACACTATGTCTCCCGTGTCGGTCTCACCGAGCCTCCTAAGGCCAACATTGAGCTGCGCCTCTATAAGGTCAGCCCTATGCTCCACGACGAAGGCCACATAAGGCCTAATCTCCTCCTCTGGCACGCGGCGCCATGCCTCAATAGTTAGAGTGTCAAGCTTAAACACTATATTACCGTCCTCGACGTCATACTCAACTACTATCCTGACAACGTCGCCCTTATCAAGCCTCAACCTGTTAACGATGATCTCGTAGAGAAGCCTGTTGAGTTCGCCCGCAGCCCTAGCAACCTCCTGGTTACTCAGCTCTCCAGCCTTAATCTTATCGCGAAGCTGTGCAAACAAGACACGTCTAACTTTGTCAGCATAGCCGCCAGCTATAACGAGACCCGTGCGTAGTGTGTTGGACGCCACGACCCCAACACCGTATTAATATGTTGCTATAGAGGAGAGCGCTAATTAAACCGTAACGGCTGCAGAGACAACCGTTACTATACCGCGAGGTAACTTAGCAGAGCTTAATACCGAGCTCTACCGCTAGCTGAAATAAACCTTTAGATAACGATTTAGCTAATACTAAATGGCTCGCTGCATGCAGAGCTCAATCAACAAACGCGGCCACCTGAATTAATTAAAAAACGTGCAATGATATATCTACTAGCTTGTGGTGCGGCGGCTATGCCAGGTAAATCAGTTAGTATATGGATAGATGAGATACTATTCAGCGTAATCGACGAAATAGTGAAGGGAACGGGGCTTAACAGAAGTGCAGTGATAAATGCCCTAGTATATAAAGCTCTAGTAGATCTTGGAGTTGACGTGGAAGAGGCTTCGTATCAAGGAGCCCTAGCTACAATACAATATTATATCAAGAGAAACGATTTATCGGGGTAATCAAAGTAGATAGGTTTTGATCTCCACGGCAAAGTACAGTAATATAAAGTTTGTTGGATGCTATGCAGCGACCTGTGATTCTATTTTTAAATCAATATTTAATATTTCCTCGTATAGATATCTTTCAGTGTTTCGAGGGCATGTAATGAAGCTTTTTATGGAGAATAGTGTGGTGCGGGGGGTGGGATTTGAACCCACGCAGGCCTACGCCATCGGGTCCTGAGCCCGACCCCTTTGGCCAGGCTCGGGCACCCCCGCACCGTGTTCACCGCAATTGAGCGGGCAGGGGTATAAATGGCTTGGTTTCCTAGCGGTCTACAAGGCAAAACACGGCTAAATACTATGATCGCCTAAATGTGTGTGCAGGGAAGCCCGGCGCTGAGGGCTTCTGGGGATCCCGGGGCCCGTTGAAGAGCCGACCACCGGTGAGGGGAGCCTCCCGGAGTGCCTGGGGGTCTAGGTTCCTCGGGTTCTCTGGGGGGCTGTGACTCCTCCTCAACGATTCCTGTTTTCCTCCGTTTCGGCTAGCTCTACTATTCTGCGTGGAGCAGCTATTCTTATCCCCTCGCGTTCTAGGGCTCTCCTTATTGAGTCTATCACGCTGGTCTTGGCCTCAAACCACTTCCTTGAGGGGGCCCAGTACCTCACTGTCACTAGTACGCCGTACTCCCCCAGGGATTCCACGTAGATCTCTGGCTGCGGCTCCGCTAGTACTAGGTTGTGCTTATCCAGCTCTTCCAGTATCGCCTTCCTGGCCTTCTCTAGCTCGTCGCCCCTCTCTAGGGGGATTCTGTACTCTATCCTCCTTGCTAGGCTTCTCGAGGGCATTTCTATGACGCTCTTGAATACCTCCTCGTTTGGTATCCTGACTAGTACTCCGTCCCACCTCCTGATCTTGGTGCTGAATACTGAGACGTCGTGGAGGATCCCGCCTACCCCGTTTATCTCGACGGGGTCGCCCTGCTTGAAGGGCCTGTCTAGGTAGAGGAATATGCCTGAGAGGAGGTTCGCCGCTATGGTCTGGCTGGCGAAGCCTATCACTATCCCGGCGACGCCACCTGCGAGTAGGAAGACGTTGACGTTCACTCCCAGCTGGCTCAGCGCTGCTATGACGCCTAGAGCGTATATCGTGTAGCTCACAGCCCTGGACGTTATGACTGCTAGGTCCCTACCCACTCTCGCCTGGAGAAGCAGCCTTATCCTGCGCCCTGCAAGGAAGCCTGTAATTATGCTAGCTGCTAGTATGGCTAGCGCTGTTGCCGCGTCTGCCAGTGCTGGCTGAAGCTCCTGTATGCCGGCGGGCAGCGGCAGGGCCATGGCGCCTAGAACCCCCACCTCATGACTAGCCTCTCGTGGGGCTTGTAGGGGACCGCCTCTAGGAGCCTCCTCTCCCTCTGCACGACAGGCACCCTCATAGAGCCCCTCGGGAGAGGGGGCTCCTCCAGCTCCACCTCGGCTACCCCGGGCCCCCTTATGGTCATCACGGCGTCGCTGGCCCTCACGCCGCCCCCTGGGAGGTGGTAGTAGTTGAGGCCGCTCCTCGGGAGGACCACCCTAGAGACGCTAGCAGCGTCGTCGCTCTGATTCACTATGTGGAGCACCATCCTGGCGGTGCCGGGCCTCGGCTCCTCGTCTACGGGGCTCCTGTGGAACCTGCAGAGCATGCCCTCTATGAGGTCCCCGTAGACCGCTAGCTTCGGGGGGCCGCTCTCCCCCGGGAAGACGTCTACCAGCACGTGGCTGTCCCCGCTCTCGGCTATCACCGCGTAGTCGTAGGGCACCTCTATAGAGACCTTAGTCACGCTCCTCTGGTGGACCACTATGGGCTCCAGCAGCCTAACGTAGACGCAGTTGAAGAGGCCCTGCTCGGGGAGCAGGAAGGGCGGGTAACTGGCGAGCAGAAGCCTTATCCCGGGGGCGAGCTTCCTCTTGGCGGCGAGGGACCCGTCGGGGCCGAGCCTGGCGTACTCTAGCCAGCCCCTGAACCTCCTCACTATCAAAGTGTTGCCTGCAACCTTTAGAGAGCCCTCCTCGAGGGGGCCCAGGGGAGGTGCTCCCCCAGAGCCTGCATCCATGACGCCATACCTCTCCCATCCACCCAGTTGACATGCCGCTCAGCGCCCGGTAAGGCTTATAAAGAGGCTGGGGGAGGGCTGGGTTAAAGGCTAATACTCCCACTATTAGGCTTCTCCCCTTCAATACAATGCCTCGCGGCCCGCGGGAGGCCCCGTGATGAGTAATGGA
Organism: Acidilobaceae archaeon; assembly: GCA_027046245.1. GTDB lineage: Archaea > Thermoproteota > Thermoprotei_A > Sulfolobales > Acidilobaceae > Aeropyrum. Next base: position 4,012 of record JALTZJ010000057.1, on the reverse strand, counting down.
GAGGCTCCGGGGGAAGTGCGGGTCTTGCGACAGGTGGAGGCCCCACGTGATCTACGGCTACCTAGGCTACTGCACCCTCCACTCGAGGCTAACCTTCGAGGACGACACGTGCAGCCACTACACTCCGATCCGCTTCGACGCGGAGTACTACTGGTGCCTGACCTGCAGGATGAGGCTCACGAGGGAGGAGGCCCTGGAGCACGCCTCCCGCGGGCACAGAGTGTATAAATCTGCATATGTGGACCCCGATATTAGAGAGGAGATATACGATGCGTTTTGAGAGTGGCCTAGCCTGGGGGTGGCAGGGTAGATGGTTGACCTGACTCTGATAATAGCGGGGCCGCAGGGAGGCGGCATTGAGAGCGCGGGCCAGATAGCCCTGAAAACCTTTGTTTTGAAGGGGTACGACGTCATAGGGACTAGGGAGTACCATAGCAACATCATGGGAGCCCACAGCTACTACCTGATGAGGGTGAGGGAGCGGAGGCCCGGCGCGGTCAGGATACCCGTCGACGCCCTCCTAGCCCTCGACGCCGAGAGCGTGCTGACCCACTTCAACGACGTGAGGGAGGGGGGCTTCCTGGTTTACGATCCAGCGACGGCCAAGACCAGGGCTGACCAGATCCAGCCTATGGCGGCGCCCCTCAAGGAGAGGCTGAAGAGGTTCTTCGCCGAGAGGGGTGAGAAGCCCACGGTTGAGGCTGCCATAAAGGTTGCTGAGGAGCGTGGTGTAAAGCCCGTCGGGCTCCCCCTGAAGACGCTGCTCAAGAGGGTTGCCGAGGAGGCTAAGACTCCGCCTGCCAGCGTCAGCAAGACTGTGAACACTATGGGCCTTGCTGCCACGCTCTACCTTCTAGGCGTTGAGCCCGAGGTTGTGGAGAGGGCTATAGCGTTACAGTTCGCTAGGAAGGAGAAGGTTGTGAAGATCAACGTGATAGCGGCTAGGATAGCGGTGGAGTACGTCAAGGAGGTGTACGGGCCCCAGTCTAGGATCCCCGACGGGCCCCACAGGGGGAGGCAGCGCATGATAGCCAGCGGCAACGACGTTGTAGGCATGGGCAAGATAGTCGCTGGCCTGGGCTTCCTCAGCTACTACCCGATAACCCCGAGCAGCGACGAGGCCCTCTACGTAGAGAAGCACAACTACATTAGTGTGCCTCAGGAGGCAGTGGGCGAGCTGGGCTATGACAAGCTTTCCGTGGTCACGATTCAGACCGAGGACGAGCTTGCAGCTGTAAACATGGCTATAGGCGCGGCCCTAGCAGGTGCCAGGGCCAGCACAACCACCAGCGGCCCGGGCTTCAGCCTGATGAACGAGGCCATAAGCCTTGCTGTTGAGGCTGAGGTGCCCCTAGTCATAACACTCTGGATGAGGGCTGGGCCGAGCACAGGAATGCCAACAAGGACCGGGCAGCAGGACGTCCTCCACGCGATCTTCTCCGGCCACGGTGATGCGCCGAAGATAGTGCTCGCCAGCGGGGACCACGTTGAGGCCTACTACGACGCCATAAAGGCCTTCAACTGGGCCGAGCGCTTCCAGGTGCCGGTAATCCACCTGCTGGACAAGTACCTGGCCTCCACGATGGTCAGCCTGGACAGGGAAGACCTGGACCCGAGCCCCGTGGTCATAGACAGGGGTAAGCTGGTCGAGAAGCCCAGCGACGGGTACCTGAGGTACGAGATAACGGAGGACGGGATAAGCCCGAGGGCCAGGATAGGCGACGCGGTGATGTACATCACCGGCCTGGAGCACACGCCAGACGGCAAGGCGACGGAGGACCCCGTGGCCAGGGAGGAGATGATGTTCAAGAGGGAGAGGAAGATGAAGGTGGTTGAGAGGGAGATACCCGAGGAGGACAAGGCCCTGCTACTAGGCGACAAGGACTCGGAGATCGCCATTGTGAGCTTCGGCAGCAACAAGCCCATAATACTTGAGGCCCTCGATATGCTCAGGGAGGAGGGCATAACCGCGAGGTTCGTCCACGTCAGGCTCCTCAGCCCCTTCCCCGGCGAGCTGGTGGCGGAGATGCTGAGGGGCGCCGAGAAGATCATAGTGGTTGAGGCCAACCTCTGGGGCCAGTTGGCGACGCTCCTGAGGGCATACGCCGGGATAAAGCCGCAGCACAGCATAGTTAAGATAAACGGGCGCCCGTTCTACGACAACGAGCTCGCGGGCGCCATAAAGAGGGTGCTTGAGACCGGCGAGGAGAGGGTGGTGGTGAGCGGTGGCGCGTAGCTGGCTTGACTACAAGAGCCCGGCCTGGGTCCAGTGGTGCCCTGGATGCGGCGACTTCGGCATACTTAACAGCATCTACCGTGCGCTAGCCGAGCTCAACCTAGACCCTGAGAAGCTCGTTGTTGTTGGCGGCATCGGCTGCAGCGGCCGCACGACGTTCTACGTGAAGGGCAGCAACGCCCACGCACTCCACGGCAGGGCCATACCACTCGCCACTGGCATCAAGCTGGCGAGGCCCGAGCTAACGGTGATAGTGTCTGCGGGCGACGGCGACCTGCTAGGGATAGGCGGGGGCCACTTCGTAGCCCTAGGAAGGCGCAACGTAGACATAACTGTGCTGCTGCACAACAACGCGGTCTACGGGCTAACCAAGGGCCAGGCGGCCCCCACGCTGCCAGCGTGGGTCCAGACGAAGGCCCTCGCACACCCGAACATACACGACAACGTCAACCCGGTGCTGCTAGCCTTCGCCAGCGGCTACACCTTCATAGCCAGGGGCTACGCGTACCACACCAACCAGCTCAAGGAGCTGATAAAGGCGGCGATAAGGCACCGCGGCGCCGCGCTAGTTGACATACTACAGCCCTGCCCGACCTACAACAACATAATGACTAACAAGTGGTACGAGGAGAGGATATACTACGTCGACCAGGAAGACCCAAGCTACGACCCAGTAATAAGGACCCCGGAGGACTACAAGACAAAGATGCCGAAGATAATGGAGAAGCTCATGGAGTTCGGGGACAGGATACCCCTCGGCATCCTCTACTGGAACCAGACGAAGGAGCCCCTAGAGGACAGGCTGGAGAAGCTCATGCCAGGCTACAAGGCGGCGCCTCCAGGCACTAGGAGGATAAGCGTGAAGGGGAAGCCCTTCCTCCACCCCTTCGACGTGTTCAAGGACAGGGTGATAGAAGTTCCCTAACCCCAGGCTACAGCAACGAGGCTTTTACCGCGGCCCTGGCCCCCCTACTCCTAAGCACGGAAACGTCTATAGCAGCCTCACTTATATCAAGGCTGTAGCCGACGATTCGCTTCACGTTCTCCAGCATGTACGCCGGAACACCCCGCTCCCCCCTCATCAAGGCATCAATCTTCTCCCTCAGAGCCTCCCCCCGGCGGGCAGAGAGCGATGCGAGGCTTATGTCTAGCGACACTAGGGAGTCCGTAGATGATTTAAAGAGGTCCGCGGCCTCCTCGAGGAGCTCGCCGAGCCCCGGGTCTAGCTCCTCATAATCCTCGAGCTTCCTGGCGAGTATGGAGGCGTGGTCAGCAACTCTCTCTATGCTCTTAGAAGCCACTATGTAGTGGAGCGGCTCCGCGCTGCTGACAAGGCCCAGCCTCTGAACGGGTATCCTCCCCTGGAGCGCCAGGGATAGCTGTCTAGCAACGTAGAGGTAAAGCCTGTCGACGACCTGATCCCTCTCCACAACTAGCCTCAGCCTCGCAAGGCCGCCCTCCCTGGCAGCCGCCGCTACGTCTTTAACCATAGAGTGGGCGACCCTGGCCTGCCTGGAGAGGGCGCTCAGGAGGTCCATCCTCCCGGTGTCCGCTATGACCTGAAACACTATTGTGTTGGAGGTCTCCTCTACGGCTACAAAGCCTATCATTATGGACTCAGCTATCCTCCTTGCCTCCTCAACAACGCTCCTCCTCTCGACGGGGAACACGACTTTTATGGCGTCGAAGCCGGCGATGTAGCCCGAGACGAGCATCCTCACAAGGGAGCCGGCGTCTGGCGTCAGGCTGGATGCATCCACCACTAGCTCGCTGTCC